>NZ_JACGVR010000086.1:0-552 GCF_014077325.1 Colwellia sp. BRX8-5 | reverse complement strand
CGAAGATGCCCTACAACGAATCAAAATATTTAGAAGCATTAAACCGAAGAGGATCGCCACTGTTAAAATTTGCAATAAATAGCTAAATTTTACTAGTTGTCCACCTCAGGGCGTGTTGTTATGTGATTGTACTCAAACCGATGCAATTGATATTTTATCGCAACCTAATTTTTTTAACATATCCATGATTATAGGAATCTTTTTATGCTCGATATTTCTATCAATCATTAAAATTACTTTCCCCTGACAATCAAATGATTCTTGGATATATTGTTTGAGATCATCAACTATTTCTTTATCAACAAACAAGCCTTCATTTTTTACTTCAATAATTAAATTATCAAATTCGTTAGCATTCATATAGTAGGTATTTAACAATAGAAAGATAAACAAAACATATTTGAACACACTAAACCTCAGAATCACATAACGCCACGTTAAGCGGCAAAAAATTGTTGGCTAAAATTGTGAACGGAGTGAAACAGCCAACTGTTTTTTGTCCGTTTGAACGCCTTGTTAGGCTTTACCTTGAGCACCACTATTTGGGACAGT
>NZ_JACGVR010000026.1:0-57107 GCF_014077325.1 Colwellia sp. BRX8-5 | reverse complement strand
GCTGTATATAAAAAAACTAAAAAAACTAAAAAAACTAAAAAGAGAAGATTATGAAATTGTCTGCAAACCCTTTTCAAGCTTGCTTGGATACTATACTTTCACCCCTTGTTGCTTTTGATACGGTTAAAGAAAAAAAAGGCTGGTCATGGTTACCTTTTATTCTGCTGACTAGTTCTACTTTTGTGTTATTTATCTATTACTTTAGTGTTGTTGATTTTACTTGGTTAAAAGAGCAAATGATTAACCAAATTGCGGCGTCAAAACCGATGACCGATGATGAGCTTAAAGCCGTAGCAAGTTTTTATCAAAAGGATACCATGATTTGGACAACCGCTATTGGTGGCTCTTTAGGTTTTGTGGTTATTAACATGCTGACAGCCGTCTATTACCACATAGTGACGAAAGTCAGCGCGGCAAGTGAGTATAAATTTACTCAATGGTTTGCGTTTACTTGGTGGGCAAGTTTTCCTGCTATTATTTCTGTCGTGCTAAGTGCACTTGTTATTGTATTTGCTGGCGATGGTAGGGTGTCAATGCAAGATTTGCAGCCAACAAGTTTTAATAGCTTATTATTTTCTGTTGAGGCAAACAATGCTTGGTTTGGCCTGCTTGAAGCGATTAACTTATTTTCATTTTGGCTGATTGCAGTGACCACTATCGGTCTGCGCTCTTGGTTGAATATTAACACTCAAAAAGCATTTTTTATTGCTGCTGCTCCGCAAATACTTATCTTTATTTCTTGGGCTTTATACATAATGTTTATCGCTTAAAAAGAGCACGATTTTATGAAAAAAATACTGATTATTATTGTGGTTATTATTGGGCTAGTCAGTTTAGCTTACTTTAAAAAAACGGGTCAATCCCAGACGCTTGAAGTTAAGGTTCAGCAAGTGGCTGCTGAAAACATTAAACGTTCAATTTTGGCCTCAGGCACTTTAGTTTATAAAGAGCAGGTTCAGTTACGCTCTGAAGTTATTGGCCAAGTCAGTGAAATGTTAATAGAAGAAGGTGATGAGGTGACTAAGGGGCAAGTATTAATGCGCCTTGAACCTCGCACTTTCCGTGCTGATGTCGAGCAACAAGCGGCTTTTGTTCGTATTCAAAAGATTGCCATCGAGCATCAAAGCAAGAAAATTGAAAACTTAAAATCTCAATGGCAGCGCAAACATGACTTATATCAACGAAAAATTCTTGACCGTGACGCTTATGAACTTATCGACAATCAATACGCATTAGCAAAAATTGATTTACGTTCTCGTCAAGAATCTTTACTGCAAGCGCAAGCTACACTTGATAAAGCACAAGAGCGTTTAGATAAAACCGTTTTTCGTTCTCCTATAAAGGGTATTGCGACGTCAGTTGATATTAAACAAGGCGAAACAGCCATTAGTGGCAGCACAAATATTTCAGGATCAAATTTAATTACTTTAGCTGACCCCTCTTCTATTCTCATTGAAGTAGAGGTCGACGAAGCAGATATTGCAAATATTCTTGTTGGACAGCAAGCCGATATCTTTGCGGTCGCCTTTCCTGATAAAGCGCTTAAGGGGCAAGTTCAGAGCATTGCCACCACAGCTAAGCGCGCACAAGGACGACAAGGTTTAAGCTTCAAAGTTAAAATATTATTGTCTGACTCAAATACTATCGCCGTTCGACCTGGTATGAGTTGTCGCGCCGAAATATATACCCAGAGTAAAAGTAAAACGATAGCGGTACCCAGTGAGTCAGTCATTTTTGCTACACAGGGCAAGAACGTTCAAGTAGACGATGAAAGCGATAACGAAGCGCTTGCAGATAATGTTGACCACGTATTTGTGCTTATTGATGGTAAGGCTGTAAAGCAGAATGTTGAGCTAGGTATCTCAAATGATCGCTTACAAGAAATTACTTCAGGCCTAAAAGTAGGTGATAAAGTGATCATTGGACCCGCAAGAGCACTTGGTAAATTAAAAGATGCTCAGTCGGTGAAAGTGATCGATAAAGAGGCATAAATGATGTCTAACATTTCTCAAGAAAAAAAAGTGATAGCGCCAATTATTTCATTAAAAAATATCGCTCGCCTTTATAAAATGGGTAATCAAGCGTTTTATGCACTCAATAATTTTGATTTGGATATTCAATATAATGACTTTATTGCTATAACCGGACAGTCGGGGTCAGGTAAATCGACCTTGATGAATATTCTTGGCTGCTTAGATTATCCAACAAGTGGTGAATATAAACTTAAAGACAGAGATGTAGCTAAGCTTGATGAAACAACTCTGGCGGGTATTAGAAATTTAGAAATTGGCTTTATTTTTCAAAGTTTTAATTTATTACCCAGATCAAGTGCTTTACAAAATGTTATGCAACCATTGATATATCGAGGCATGCCAATCAAAGAACGCCGTATAAAGGCTAAGCTAGCCTTAACCCGGGTCGGTTTAAAGGACCGCATTGACCATTTACCGAATCAGTTGTCTGGTGGACAACGTCAGCGTGTCGCTATCGCTCGGGCATTAGTCACTGAACCTGCGATATTGTTAGCAGATGAACCTACCGGGAACTTAGATTCAGCAACCACAATGGAAATTATGGCACTGTTTGATGAGCTTCACCAAGATGGCCAAACCCTAATTATTGTAACCCATGAACAGGAAATAGCCGATCGTTGTCAGCGAGTTATACGCTTAACTGATGGCTGCTTAGTTGCTGATTCATTAAACCCAAATATTGAACAGCACTATAAAGAGCAGCAACTGATAAAGGAGAGTGCTAATGTCTAGTGTTTTCTTTAAAATTGTTGAGAGTACTCGTTCAGCGGCACATTCGGTGCGTGCTCACGGTTTTCGAAGTTTTTTAACAACCTTAGGTATTATTATTGGCGTTGCCTCAGTGATTGCTGTTGTCTCTGTCGTACAAGGATTAAGCAGCAGTATTACTTCGCAGTTCGACGATATGGGCACTAATGTTGTCAGTATTAATGCTTTTACGCCGCTAAAAGAACGTCTTCAAGGCAAAGTTGCCAAATTAACTTACCGTGACTTTTTAGAAATACAGTATAAAGTTTCAGGCATTAGCCATATCACTCCAACGGTTGCCGCAACAGGCCCAAATGGCGTAGTTCAGTATAAAGGGGAGTCAACGGCAACACGCGTTGTCGGTACAGGCTCTAGTTATCAATCTCTATATGGCATCTTTCCTGAAACGGGGCGCTTTTTTAATATAAATGATGATAAGTCTCGACGCCGCGTAGCCGTGTTAGGGGACTCGATTATAGACAAACTTGAAATCAAAGGTTCTGCTGTTGGTCAGTATATTATGATTGGCGGTGAGTGGTTTAAAGTGATTGGCGTGCTAGAAAAGCGTGGTAAACTTTTTGGCTTTGATCAAGATGACTTTATACTGTTGCCTTATACAACAACAAGAGCTTTGTTAGGTGGTGCTGAAGAACCCGATATCAGTATTTCGCTGCAAGTGGACGATGCAAATCAACTTGAAAGTATTAAGCAGCATATTCAAAATCTACTGCGTCGAAATCATAATATATCTAAAGAAACAGCGGATGATTTTAAAATTAGTACCGCAGAGCAAATGCTTGAAACCGTCAATAGTATTACCTCAAGTACCACTATGGTGCTCAGTGGTGTTGTTGGTATTTCATTATTGGTAGGCGGTATTGGTATTATGAATATTATGCTGGTTTCAGTGACTGAACGCACCCGCGAAATAGGTATTCAAAAAGCGCTTGGCGCAACGCGTGTAGATATACTTTTGCAGTTTCTTATAGAAGCTGTGTTCTTATGTTTACTGGGTGGTTTAATTGGTTTGGCATTAGGTTATGGTGCTGGCGCTTTGGTGAGTAGCCTTATTGATTTACCATCAGCAGAAGTACCTATGTGGGCTATAATGTTATCGTTTGGTTTTAGTGCAGGCGTTGGGCTGTTATTTGGTATTATTCCAGCGGCTAAAGCGGCTAATTTAGATCCTATTGATGCGCTACGTTATGAGTAGTTAACATGTATTACAGCGATATAATTGTGTAATTAAAGAGCTTATTAACGTTTTATATTTTATACCTCTTAAACAAAAAAAGCCCAGTCATAGACTGGGCAAAAAATATAAGGGAGAAACATAATCAATAAAAGTTTAGCTTTCGTTTGCTCCTATCGAATGGTTAGTTCTTGAAGCAGCACGTGGTTGCAGTAAACTTTTACCATTTATCGCAATTTTTCTTGGTTTTAACGCTTCAGGTATTTCTCTCTCTAAATCTATATGCAGCAAACCATGCTCCATAAAAGCACCGATGACTTTGACATGTTCACCGAGTTGAAATTTACGTTCGAAGTTACGCTCAGCAATACCTTGATGTACAAAGTTTCTTGGTGAACCATTATCGTTGACAGGTTTGGTACCGGTAACGATTAAGGTGTTCTCTTTTGATTCAATTTCAAGATCTTCATCGGCAAAGCCAGCAATAGCCATAGTAATACGATATTGGTCTTCGGCAAGTAATTCTACATTGTAAGGGGGGTAAGATGATTGCTTGTCTGTACGAGAGGCTTTTTCAATTAAACCCGCTAAGTGTTCAAAGCCAATAAATGAACGGTAAAGTGGGCTGATATCTGTTTGTATACGCATAATTCATATCCTATTAGTTATACCCATAATTGAGATGTAAGGGTATTAGCAATATGGGATCTCTTTTGAATATTTCTGTGCTTACTATAACCAACATAAAGTCGCGATATAGCTAGGCTGAAATTATTATTCTCAGAGATTTAAGGTGCCTTTCAATATTGAACAGGCGGTTAATGTAGTCCCGTTTAGCTTGTGGCGACTACATTAATAAAGATGGGCGCGATGTTTTATTTTTCAAGTTTTAAATTTAAATTAAAATTGTTTTTAATTTAAGTTTTTGAAATGTAATGATTTATTGTTTGTCGTTATTCTCTTGAACCGTTTCCATATCCAGTGTTTCACTTGGGCTTAATGCTTGTATGGTCGAAAGGGCTAATTCATAATTAGGGTGCTTTGAAATATCAGCAACAATTTCCTTGTAAGCGATCATTCCTGATGAATCAATAATAAATATCGCTCGCGTTAATAAGCCCATATCTTTAATGAGTAAGCCGTAATTACTACCAAAGTTGCGCCACACTGAATCAGATAAGACCGTTATTTTATCGATACTTTCTGCTTCACAAAAACGTTTTTGCGCAAAAGGTAAATCATTGCTAATCGTTAACACAACAATGTCTTGGGGTAATTTTGCCATTTCTTCGTTGAAACGTTTTGTTTGTAAGGCACAGACGCCGGTGTCTAAACTTGGTACCACAGAGATAAGAATGTTTTTTCCTGAGAATGCTTCGAGAGTTACCGGCACAAAACTGGCATTAACCACTTTAAAATTAGGGGCTTTTTGACCAACATCAACTTGTGTACCTAATAGCGTGATGAATTTGTTATTTGCCTTAACTAAGTCAGTTGTTTGTTGTAAATTATCTTCATCAAGTGGCTTTGCAGATGCCACAAAAATGCTCAGGCTATTTAAAGTTAAAATCAGTGAAAAAGTAAGAAATACGGTTGAAAATTTCATAATGTTAAGCGCGCTTAAAAATTTTGGATAAAGAGATGTTAACTTTGACGATAAAAAATAGCCATTATTTAGTGCTTTATTTCAAATATTATCTATTGTTATTTATAGATAAACAGTAAAATGTTGAAAAATCATCACCACAACTATTATCTGAAAATAGGAATAACGAAAATATGTCAATACCCTTGTTAATTTGTGATGACTCAAATATGGCGCGTAAGCAGGTAGCACGTTCTTTACCTGATGATTGGGATGTCGAGATAAGCTTTGCTACTAACGGCGAAGAAGGCATTCAAGCAATAAAAGCTGGTAAAGGTGATGTACTTTTACTTGATTTAAATATGCCAGTGATGGACGGTTACCAAGTCCTTGAAACTATTATTAAAGAAGACTTAAACACTATGGTGATTGTAATTTCTGGCGATATACAGCCAGAAGCACACCAACGTGTTACGAGCTTAGGTGCTCTAGACTTTATTCAAAAGCCAGTCAATAAAACCAAACTAACAGAAATATTATTGGCTTACGGTATTTTTACCCAAGACAGCGAAGAAGAAAAGCCTTTACCCGTTGAAATCGAAAAACCGCCGGTGATAGCCCCAGCTCCTAAACATAGCGAGTTGGCACCACTGACACAAGCGGCAGAGACAGTTAGTATTGAAAGAGAACAATCAGATGAAGCGTTTTTCTTAGACCCTGAACTACGAGACTGTTACCAAGAAATAGCCAACGTCGCTATGGGACAAGCAGGAGATTTATTAGCGCGTTTACTTGATGTGTTTGTTGTTCTCCCCATTCCTAATGTCAATTTAATTGAAGTTAGTGAACTGAGCATGGCGCTCTCTGATGTAGAAGAACAAGAAAGTACTTCGGGAATTTGCCAAGGATTTATTGGCGCAGGTATTTCTGGTGAAGCACTACTTATTTTAAATGACTCAAGTTTTAAAGATGTTGCTTCATTAATGAATTATAAGTATGAAGTTGATGAAAGTACTGAGCTTGAATTATTAATGGATCTAGCCAATGTACTTATTGGTGCTTGTTTAAATGGTGTTTCTGCCCAATTAGATATGCCTTTTAGCCAAGGCCACCCCGTTGTTTTAGGACAACATAAAAAAATATCTGAGTTGATAGCGACCAACTCTAAAAAATGGAAGCGTACCTTAGCTATCGAAATTAGTTATAGCATTGAAGACTATTCAATCAAATGTGATTTACTCTTACTCTTTACCGAAGAGTCTATGCGTACACTCAATAATAAAATCTCTTACTTACTGGATTAACTATGTCATTAGAAACATCACAAATAAATGAATTACATTGGTTAATGGAAATGTTACACACCATCGATGTAGGATTGGTTGTACTAGATAGAGATTATAAAGTGCAAATATGGAATGGTTTTATGGAGAATCATAGCGGTCTGTTACCCCGTGAAGTGAAAGATAAAGTGCTATTCCCTTTGTTTGATGAAATACCTGAAGCATGGTTTAAGCGCAAAGCTGAATCAGTCTTTTTACTAAAAAATAAAGCCTTTACAATTTGGGAACAACGTCCTTATTTGTTTAAGTTTCAAAATTATCGTCCTATCACAGGGGCGGCTGATTATATGTATCAAAATACTACTTTTATTCCTTTGATGTCAGCGACAGGAATAGTGACTCATTTATGCCTCATTATTTATGATGTGACTGATAATGCTTCTCATAAAAAAGACTTAGTTAAGGCGAATAAAGAATTAGCTATTTTGAGTCAAACTGATGGCCTAACAAAACTGTTTAATCACACGCACTGGGAGCATTGCTTGCAAGCGGAATACAAGCGTTGGATCCGTAGTCAAAACCCTAGTTGCTTAGTGATGATTGATATTGATCATTTTAAAGTGGTTAACGATACCTATGGCCATGTCGTTGGTGACGAAGTTATTCGCCATATCTCAGGACTTATTCGCCATCATGTGCGTGAAACAGATGTTTCGGGGCGCTACGGTGGTGAGGAATTTGTTATATTATTAGCGGACACATCATTAGATAATGGTAAAGTATTTGCTGAACGATTAAGAGAAGAGATTGAAAAATCTGTGGTGAAATATAATGACATTGATGTTAAATATACGGTAAGTATGGGGATTGCTGAAATAGACATTAGTATTGAAAGTTATGAAGCTTGGATTGAGTGTGCTGATGCCGCTATGTACCGAGCAAAAGATAATGGCCGTAATCAAATAGCCTTGCACCCTAAGCAACTAGTTTAGTTCGTTACAAATAAGTCATAAAAAAAGCCCTTATGGGCTTTTTTTATATAAAATATTTACTTTAATGAGCGTAAACTTTTTTTCCATTTACCCAAGTCGCTATGACTTTATTCTTCCAGATATCTTGTTGGTTTTCTGTAAAGTAATTATCTTCTAATAAAATAAAGTCAGCTTTTTTACCTTTTTCTAAGCTCCCTAAAGTATTTTCTTGGTGTGCTGCATAAGCCGCGTCAATAGTAAAAGTTCGTAAGGCTTCTAAGCGTGTCATACTTTCTTCACTGAACCAGCCACTTTTCGGTTGGTTCTGATGATCTTGACGGGTGACTGAAGAGTGTAAACCAAAAAATGGATTAGGAGATTCCACTGGAAAATCTGAGCCTGCAGCGATTATAGCTTTGGCATTCATCAATTTACGCCATGCATAAGCACCTAAAATACGTTCTTCACCAATTCGGTCAACAGCCATGTTTTTATCACTGGTTGCGTGTGTAGCTTGCATTGAAGCGATAATGTTGAGCTCAGCGAAGCGAGGAATATCACTTAATTGTAATATTTGCGCATGTTCAACTCTATGACGAAGCGCTTCGGTATTTGTTGCTTTTATTTGGTGTTGATATAAATCTAGAACCACTTTATTAGCATTATCACCAATGGCATGAGTATTCACCTGAAAACCTGCCTTCATCGCAGTATTCATATACAAGGTTAACTTTTCTTTGTCATGTAACATTAAACCTTTATGACCAGCATGGTCTGAATAATCAGCAATTAAAGAGGCGCCACGACTACCCAAAGCACCATCGGCTTGAATTTTCACACTATTAAAATTAAGCATGTTATCACGGCTAGTGAATGGTCCTTGCTTGAGTGTTTCCTGCCAATTTTCAGAGGGTAAATACAACATAGCGTTGACACGCATAGGGAGGGCGTTTTCATTGCTCAATTCTTTGAATAGTTCAAGGTTATCAGTAAAAATACCAGCATCATGAACACTGGTTAAACCAAAAGATACCAATTTATTAAGCGCTTTTTTTAAGACTAATTTTTGTTCTTGCTTGGTCAAAGGGGCAATGCTTTTAGTGATCAAATCCATGGCATTATCAATAAAAATTCCTGTTGGCTGACCAGAGTCATCACGAATTATATCGCCACCCGTTGGACTTTGTGTCGCTGATGTTATACCAGCAAGCTCCATCGCTTTAGTATTGGCCCAGCCCGCATGTCCATCAACACGTCTTAAGAATACGGGTTTGTTAGGAAAGTGTTTATCTAGCGATTTTGCTGTTGGAAATTGGGTGTTTTCCCATTGAGTTTGGTTCCAGCCTTGTCCTTGTACCCAAGTAATATCTGGGTTTGCCTTTGCATAATTTATGGCTTTCTTTACCGCTGATTCTTCTGAAAGTGAGCCAAGTAAATTTGCTTGCATCAAACTTAAGCCGTAACTTAATATATGGCCATGAGCATCAATTAAGCCCGGAAGTAGTGTTTTACCCTGGCCATCGATAACCGTCATCTGACCGGATTTAGGTAATACTTCACCATCGATAAAAAGTTTATCAATTTTATCATCGGTAAATTGAATAGCCGTAAACTGCTTTAATTGTTGGTCAGCTAAAGTATAGCCCTGAACATTGGTGATAATGGTTGTTTGTGCGAAGGCTAAACTGGTAGAGGTCAGTAAAAATAAGGTTAAAGTGGACAGGTGTTTAGTCAATACTTTCATAAATAAATCCTATGTATTATTGTTTTTTATGTTTTTTTATTGAGCATAGGATAAAGGCAGAAAAATAAAATTAATAGTATTAATGGTAATAACCAATGAATAAGTTGCCAATATTGACTATAAAAAGTCTTTCCTTGGACGAGTTCAAGGTCAGCTTTAAGCACAGCGTCAGTAAACTGTGGCAGTGTGGCCTGAATATTTCCTTGGTGATCAACGATAGCGGTTACACCATTGTTGGTGGCACGTAGCAGTGGTCGACCAAATTCCAAAGCGCGCATGCGAGCAATGTCTAAATGTTGATGTGGACCATGTGAATCGCCAAACCAAGAATCATTACTAACCGTGAGTAAAATGTCGGTTTCGTTGGTAAAGTTAGCGGCTAATTGCTCAGGAAAGGCAATTTCAAAACAAATAAGCGGTAATAGATGAACGCCTTTAGCAACAAGGTTGGGTTGAATATAGTCACCTCGGGTGAAAGAAGAATATTGTAAATTAAATATTGGCGCAATTTTTCTTAATATGTCACCAAAAGGCACAAATTCACCTATGGGTAACAGGTGGTTTTTATAATAGCGGTTACTATGGTTATAACGGTAATGCCCAGTATCGTCGTTACTTTCTTTTTTACCGATGACAATCAGTGAATTGAAATAGGTTTTTGATTGATATTTGTAATCTAAAATACCGGTAATAATAGCACTATCATTGAGTGCGGCAGATCTATCGGCCATACTGAGAAAGTCTTGTGCAGCGGGTTCTAATGCTGTTACTGCTGACTCCGGCCAAACAATAATGTCAGCATCATAATTTTCTCGGCTGTGATCTAGGTATTTTAATTGGATGGGCCACTCTTTTTCGGGCTGCCATTTCATTGATTGTTCAACATTACCTTGTACTAAAGCAGCGGTAATTTTTTTGCTGGTCGGTGTTACCCAAGCAACATTCGTTAATAAATAAGCGGAGATAGACACAGCAATCAATAAGAGTATATGTGTCTTGCGATAGCAGTTATTTATAACATTAATAACCGCAATACTGATTACCAGCAGCAAAGCACTTATTCCTATTTCACCAATCAGTGGTGCAAAACTCGCTAGTGGACCATCGATTTGGCTATAGCCAATTGAAAGCCATGGAAAACCAGTCAAGATGTTAGCACGCAAATATTCTGAAATAAGCCAGCAGGGTGGCAGTAACCACAGAGAGAATTTTTTCTTTGGCGCAAACCTCGTTGATAAATAGCAAGCAAGTGCTGGATAAAGTGCCAAATAACAACACAATAACACCATCAATAACAGTGAGAAAAATAGTGGCAAACCACCAAATTGATCAATACTGACATGCACCCAACTAATACCGCTACCAAACCAACCAAGAGCAAAGATGAAACCTTGTTTAGTGGCTGTCTTTACATCAGTACCATTAATAGAATGGAGAAATAACGGCAGCACAATAAGCATCAGCCACCATAGCGAAAAAGGTGCGTAGGCGAGCACTAAGCTGAGCCCAGCAAGGAAGCTGAGCCAGTTACGCTTATTAAATAAGTTATCGCGTAGTCGTTTTATTAGGCGAGTGCCTAGTGTCTTGATCGCCATTGAGGTTAGTCGACTATCTTTCCATTGATTTTATGGTCTTTTGGAATCGTAATATGTAAGCTTTGGATACGGCGATTATCGCCGGCGGTGACTTTAAATTCAAAATCACCAATCGTCATTATTTCACCTTTTTTAGGCATATGGCCAAATTGATGTAACACTACGCCACCAATAGTATCGGCATCGTTGCCATCAAACTCAGTATTAAAATATTCATTGAAGTCATCAAGCTCTGTTAATGCCTTAACTTGATAAACATTACCGGCAAGATACTTAATATCTAGTTCAATTTCATCATCTGTTTCATCTTCAATTTCACCAACAATTAATTCAAGAATATCTTCAATAGTGACAACACCAGAAACGCCACCATATTCATCAACAACAATTGCCATATGATAACGCTGAGAACGAAACTCTTGTAATAACGGTTCAACTCTTTTACTTTCTGGAACAATAATCGATGGACGAATTATTTTGGCTATGATGCATTCTTCTTGTTGACCAAAGCCGTAAGCGAGCAGATCTTTAGCGAGTAAAATTCCCTCAATGTGATCAATATCGTCGTTAATAACAGGAAATCTAGAGTGACCAGACTCTAAGATGATCGGTAAAGAATGTTCAATCGGATCGTTGATATCAAGCGTGACCATTTGCGATCTTGGGATCATAATATCACGCACTCGCATATCAGAAACTTCTAATACACCTTGGATCATTAACTTGGTTTCTGGCTTAATTAAGTCGCGGTCTTCAGCGTCATTTAATACATCAACCAATTCGTCTTTACTTTTGGGCTCTCCGGTAAAGACCTGTACTATTTTATCAAGTATCGATCGATTTGCAGAGCCGTTGCTAGAGTGGGGGTGGTCATCGCTCATAGAGCTTATTTATTTCCTGTAAGGTTAACTTGTTGCTTATTTTCTAATCAATCGAAAGTAAATTCAAGTAGTAAGTGGTTATTTATCTATGAATTATAAAGGATAAATTTATTCATTTATAATATAAGGATCGGATATATCGAGTGCTTTAAGTAATTTTGTTTCCAGAGCTTCCATTTCTGTGGCTTCAACTTCATCAATATGATCGTAACCTAATAAGTGTAAGCAGCCATGAATCACCATATGAGCCCAGTGATTATGCAGGTCTTTGTGCTGTTCATTGGCTTCTTGGGCGACGATGTCAGCACAAATCACTAAATCACCGAGTAAGTCTAGTTCAATTTCTGCTGGTACCTCAAAAGGAAATGATAAAACATTGGTCGGTTTATCTTTTCCACGATACTGTAAGTTCAGAGACTGGCTTTCTTTAACGTCAACGAGACGAATGGTAAGTTCAAAATCCGTTTTATCATTATTTAAAGCGATATTTACCCAAGATTGAAACTGTTCATTGCTGGGTAAATTTTTGGCATCACAAGCATGTTGAAGATCGAGTAGTGTTGCCACTATTGATTATCCATAGCATCAAGTGCCGCTTTATTTCTTTTTTCATCTTTTAAACGTTTTTCTTTTTGTTCAAAAGCATCATATGCATCAACAATTCTAGCCACAACCGGGTGGCGGACAATATCTTTTGATTCAAAGTAGTTGAAACTAATGCCAGGAATATCGTCAAGTACTTCAATCGCGTGACGTAAGCCTGATTTAGCACCACGTGGTAAATCTACTTGGGTAATATCGCCGGTGATAACAGCACGGGCATTAAAGCCAATACGGGTTAAAAACATTTTCATTTGTTCTACGGTCGTATTCTGACTTTCATCAAGAATTATAAAAGCATCATTTAATGTTCTGCCACGCATATAAGCAAGAGGAGCAATCTCAATGACATTGCGCTCGATAAGCTTTTCAACTTTTTCAAAACCCAGCATTTCAAAGAGTGCGTCGTATAATGGGCGCAGGTAAGGATCCACTTTTTGTGATAAATCACCTGGAAGGAATCCCAATTTTTCACCCGCTTCAACGGCTGGGCGTGTTAACAGAATTCGTCTAACTTCTTGTTTTTCTAAAGCTTCAACAGCACAAGCAACGGCTAAATAGGTTTTACCTGTACCCGCAACACCAACGCCAAAGCTAATGTCATTACTCATAATGTTATGCACATAACTTTGCTGGTTTGGATTACGAGGTTTGACGACACCACGTTTGGTTTTTATAGTCACTAACTTGTCGAAATCAACATCAACTTTAGTGGGCTCTTGCTCAAGCACTTTTGCGTCTAAAATAGCAAGATGGACCATTTTTTCTGTGATTTCTTTTAGCTCATTTTTTACGGTTGCTGTTTCAATATATAAATTCTTAAGCAAGACAATGACGGCTTCACAATTTGCGGGTTCACCCATCACTTTAAATTCATTGCTGCTGTAACTTATTTTAACACCAAGGCGACGTTCAATGGTTTTTAAGTTATCGTCCATTGAACCACATAAATTCGCTAGGCGATTATTATCAAGCGGTGTTAAGTCAAATTGTTTGCTAATACTTGTAGTCAAATTTATATCCGTTTTTATAGGCTAAGGTTTTAATTATTAAGGCGTAAAACTACCAACACCTAACTCGTCGATGTTACTACTTTTGCTAGTATGATGACTGTTCGCTAGGATGTCTTGTGGAGAATACGCAATGCGCAAGCCCATTTCACTTTCTTCGCGCACTAATTCACCGCGCAGCGAGTTAGCATAAACATCAGTAATTTTAATATCAACAAATTGACCAATAACCGTGTGAGGAGCAACAAAATTAACCGTGCGGTTATTTTCTGTTTTACCGCGTAATTCCATCGGATTTTTCTTTGAAGGACCTTCAACAAGAATACGTTGTTCTGTATTCAACATTTGACGTGCAATACGTAATGCTTGATGGGTAATTTGGTCTTGAAGCACTTTTAAACGTTCTTTTTTAGTGATATCAGAAATATCATCAATCATATCTGCTGCCGGTGTACCAGGGCGCGCACTGTAAATAAAACTAAAGCTTAAATCGAAATCTACCGCTTTAATTAAATCCATTGTTGCTTGGAAGTCAGCATCCGACTCACCAGGAAAACCAATAATGAAGTCTGAACTCATGCAAATATCTGGACGTGCTTTCTTTAATTTTCGAATTTGTGATTTATATTCTAATGCAGTATGACCACGTTTCATTTGCGTTAAAATTCTATCTGAGCCACTTTGTACCGGTAAATGTAGGTGACTCACTAATTCAGGAACGTCTTTGTAGACCTCAATGATATCATCGGTAAATTCAATCGGATGTGATGTTGTATAGCGAATACGGTCAATGCCGTCAACCGTAGCAACCAAACGCAATAATTCTGAAAAGCGACAAATTTCATCATCGTGCGTAATACCACGATAGCCATTAACGTTTTGTCCTAATAAATTAACTTCACGTACACCTTGTGCAGCAAGTTGAGCTATTTCATATAATACATCGTCAAGTGGACGACTGACTTCTTCACCACGAGTGTAAGGTACAACACAGAAGGTACAGTATTTACTACAGCCTTCCATAATCGACACAAAAGCGCTAGCGCCATCAGCTTTAGGTTCAGGAAGACGATCAAACTTTTCAATTTCAGGAAAGCTAACATCAACAACAGGATTATGATCACCAGTAACTTGTTGGATCATTTCAGGTAGGCGGTGCAATGTTTGTGGGCCAAAAACCATATCAACATAAGGCGCACGCTGGCGAATAGCATCACCTTCTTGAGAAGCAACACAGCCACCAACACCAATTAATAAACCGGGTTTATTGTCTTTTAGATGTTTCCAACGCCCTAGCTGATGAAAAACCTTTTCTTGTGCCTTTTCGCGT
Source organism: Colwellia sp. BRX8-5 (assembly GCF_014077325.1). Taxonomy (NCBI): domain Bacteria; kingdom Pseudomonadati; phylum Pseudomonadota; class Gammaproteobacteria; order Alteromonadales; family Colwelliaceae; genus Colwellia; species Colwellia sp. BRX8-5. The sequence goes on along the minus strand of NZ_JACGVR010000026.1, from coordinate 42,136 downwards.
ATAGAACAAGTGTTTAATAAGATGACATCAGCATCTTCAGCTTCGTCAGCCAATACAAAACCATGCGTTGAATCTAATAATTCGGCCATTTTCTGCGAGTCATACTCGTTCATTTGGCAACCCCAAGTTTTGATATATAGCTTTTTACTCATTAACTTTCCACTCATTAAATATTTAAAAATTTAGACAAACTAACATGAAATTTATTGCTTCGCAGTTAGTTCAATTTAAGGATGCATATTTTACTCCTTCTTGACGCTTGACGCCAGTACCCGATTCAACTTTAAGTGGCGCGGGTCTATCTGATCTCAATTATTGACCGCAACCATTAATAATATTCGTATAACTGATATAGGTTGGTTAGAATAACTTTGAAAAATCATTAAATAAAAAGTGTAAATTTTATGAGCAATTTTGATTGTGTCGTGGTCGGTGGTGGTATGGTTGGCGCTGCTAGTGCGTTATCTTTGGCAAACTTAGGGTTAACTGTGGCTATTGTCGAACCAAAGCAACCCGTCTGTTTTAATGAAACACAAGCACTAGATTTACGTGTTTCAGCTATATCGCTTGCTTCTGAGCATTTGTTGACACAATTGGGGGCTTGGCCACAATTAAAACAATGGCGAATGTGTCCTTATAAACGATTAGGTGTTTGGGAAAATCAGACAAGTTATACCGAGTTTAACGCCGATGACATTGGGCAATCTCATCTTGGCCATATTATTGAAAATCGCTTAGTTCAGCTTGCCTTATGGCAGCAAATTAAAACTCACAGTAAGGTGACTTTATTTGCACCAGCGAGTTTAGAAAGCTTTACTGAACATCAAAATGAAATCGCAGTAAGCTTGGCAATTAAACCGGCTGAAAAAGAGTGTAGTGAAATAGAAAAAATTACCACTCAAATATTAATTGCGGCTGATGGCGCTCATTCACAGGTAAGAAAACTAGCTCATATAGGTATAACGGGTTGGGATTATCAGCAATCAGCAATGCTTATTAATGTTGAAACTCAACATTTACAACAAGATATTACCTGGCAACAATTTTTTCAGACTGGCCCAATTGCTTTCTTACCGCTGCCAGGAGAAAGTCAATTAGGTGGTTATGCTTCCTTGGTTTGGTATCATCAAAAAAACGAGATAAAAAGGTTGTCGGCTTTATCTAATGAACAACTGCAAAGTGAAATCATTGAAAAATTTCCACAACGAATAGGTCAAATAAAGGTTATTAATAAAGGGGCATTTCCACTGACTCGTCGACATGCTAATACTTATCAAAAAGGTCGAGTATTATTATTAGGTGATGCAGCGCACACCATTAACCCCATGGCAGGGCAGGGAGTAAATCTTGGCTTTAAAGATGTAAAGGCTTTACAAACCGTCATAGCCAGTGCCATTGGTAATAATGAGTGTTGGCACTTGCCTGAGGTTTTATCACGTTACGAATCTAAGCGACGAATAGACAATCTATTGATGATGACAACGATGGATTCACTGTATGCAACGTTTAGCCACCCATCACCAGCTATTAAACTCTTTCGAAACATAGGGCTGACAATGGCAAATAAGATACCTTTTTTGAAAAATAAGGCTTTAGCTTACGCTTGTGGTGTATAAGTTGAAGTGATAATGGATCTTAAAAGAAATCTTTCAATGCAGTAAGAGATTAAGTCTTAAGATAATATTTATTGGGTGTTTAAGGTAAGATTCAAAAAGAATGGCAGGGGTAAGAGGATTTGAACCTCTGAATGACTGGATCAAAACCAGCTGCCTTACCGCTTGGCTATACCCCTGTAATGTTACTTATTTTCTAACAACTATCATGATGATAACTGTTAGTTAGAATGGTACGGGTCAAGAGACTTGAACTCTCACATCTTTCGATACTGGAACCTAAATCCAGCGCGTCTACCAATTCCGCCAAACCCGCATTGCTTCTAATACTACTAAGCATTAATAGCCTTGTAGATATTTCAAATAATTATTATGTCACTCAGTAATGTTTACTATTTTTTTAATAAAAACTAATTACCTTTTAAAAAAGGAATATTAAACAATAAAGTGGCAGGGGTAAGAGGATTTGAACCTCTGAATGACTGGATCAAAACCAGCTGCCTTACCGCTTGGCTATACCCCTGTAGGTATTCTAAATAACAAGTAAATATGACACTTATAATGTTTAATATTAGTTTTAATAAAGACTGATTGAGTTTTAAAAAAGGAATGTTAAACAAGAAAGTGGCAGGGGTAAGAGGATTTGAACCTCTGAATGACTGGATCAAAACCAGCTGCCTTACCGCTTGGCTATACCCCTGCAATGTTACTTACTTTCTAACAAATATCATGATGATAAATGTTAGTTAGAATGGTACGGGTCAAGAGACTTGAACTCTCACATCTTTCGATACTGGAACCTAAATCCAGCGCGTCTACCAATTCCGCCAAACCCGCATTTCTTCTAATACTTCTTTCACTACTAAGAGTTAAATGGTGGCTACACCGGGATTTGAACCTGGGACCCCATCATTATGAGTGATGTGCTCTAACCAGCTGAGCTATGTAGCCTTTCCGTATTGCCTCTCAGCAAGTGGCGCGTATTATGCAAATCTGCTTAGGCTACGTCAACCGTTTTTTTATAATAAATGCTAATTTCTTTCTGTTTGCTTGTTTAGTCTACAAATTGGGCGTTTAATATTCTAGGAAAGCGCAATCTCTTTAAAATAAAAACAAGAACGCTAAGTTCTTGCTTTATTTTAAAGAACCGTAGATATCAACTTATGATTATTTTACGCGTTCTTTTGCTTCTTCTTCTAAATGTTTTGAGTATTTACCAATATCGGCGATATGTTTAGCAACTTCTTTTGAAGGAACTTTACCAATAATAAATTCACCTGTTTCTAAAGCGCTATTAGATGCAGCAAAAACTAACAAATTTTGGCCGTTACATTCGATACTACCAAAAAGTGTACGAATTTTTAATTTATTTTGTTTCATAAATGAACGTAAGCGGTTCTTATCATTTGCCGCAACGTATTCACAAATACGAAGAGATATATTATCGGCTTTAGTCACAGGGGCAAAAGTTACTGAAGCGGCAATTAAGCTAGCAAGTAGGAGTGTTTTTTTCATGGTCTGCCTTTTTATTGTTTATTAAAGTAATAGGTTGTTGGTCTGACGTTGATAATTTCAACTTATATCAGATTGGTATTATGATAATTGTGGTATATTTTAGAAATAAAACAAGATATTTTTAAATTTTTTAAATTAAGTAGTCTATTGTTTTCATTGTTTATTATTTATATCTTTTTCTTTTGCAGTCATTTTTTTAAACTTGAATGACGAGTAATAACTTATTTTTAAAGACAAAAAAGGAGCCGAAGCTCCTTTTACTATTTAATTTTTTCGCGTTAAAGCGTAAACATTACACGTTAAATCTGAAGTGAACCACATCACCATCTTTAACACGGTACTCTTTACCTTCTAAACGCCATTTACCGGCCTCTTTAGCCCCTGACTCGCCATTAAATTCGATAAAGTGATCATAGGCAATAACTTCTGCGCGAATAAAGCCTTTTTCAAAGTCGGTATGAATAACACCCGCAGCTTGTGGAGCAGTAGCATTTTGCTTTACTGTCCATGCACGTACTTCTTTTACACCTGCCGTAAAATAGGTTTGCAAGTGAAGCAAAGAATAACCAGCATTAATAACACGATTAAGCCCAGGTTCTTCTAGTCCAAGGTCAGCCATAAATTCAACACGGTCTTCATCATCCATTTCAGACAATTCACTTTCAATTTCAGCACAAACAGCAACAACGATAGCACCTTCGGCATCAGCAATTGCTTGAACTTGATCTAGGTAAGGATTATTTTCAAAACCATCATCATTCACATTCGCGATATACATGGTCGGCTTTAGTGTTAAAAAGTTTAAGTAGTCTACCGCTGCTTTTTCTTCTTTAGACAATGTTAAAGAACGTATCATATGTCCTTCTTCAACATGCTTTAATATCTTTTCTAATACCGGCATTTCAAATTTAGCGTCTGCATCGCCACCTTTGGCTTTCTTCGCTAAGCGGAAAATTGCTCGTTCCGCTGTGTCCATATCAGACAAAGCCAGCTCAGTATTGATCACTTCTATGTCATCACTAGGGCTAACCTTATTGGCAACATGAATAATGTTGTCATTATCAAAACAACGCACAACGTGACCAATTGCATCGGTTTCACGAATGTTAGCAAGAAATTTATTTCCTAAACCTTCACCTTTTGAAGCGCCAGCCACTAAACCAGCAATATCAACAAATTCCATAGTAGTTGCTAGAACGCGTTCAGGGTTTACAATTTTGGCTAATGCATCTAAACGAGGGTCGGGCACGGGTACTACACCCGTATTCGGCTCAATAGTACAAAATGGAAAATTAGCTGCTTCAATACCTGCTTTTGTTAATGCATTGAAAAGTGTTGATTTACCTACGTTGGGCAAGCCAACAATACCGCATTTGAATCCCATGATAATACCTTAATTGTTTTGCAAAATTGTTTTAAAAGTTTAGTTATAGCGGCTTGAATGAATGCAAACGATTTTGAGCTTTCTTTAAATCGTCTGTTTGCCAGATGTCGATACATCGGCTTGCTTCATCAATCGCTTGATCTATTTTGTCTTGGTCAATAGCTGGTGCTTTGCCAAGTACATGTCCGGTAACGCGATCTCTATGACCTGGGTGGCCTATACCAATGCGTAACCGATAAAATTCTTTGTTATTAGCCAGACACGAAATAATATCGCGTAAGCCGTTATGTCCACCGTGCCCGCCACCCTTTTTAATTTTACAGACGCCCGGTTCCATGTCTAACTCATCATGAGCAACAAGGATATTATCGACGGGAATACGGAAAAAATTTGCAAGAGGCGCTACAGACTGACCACTTCTATTCATAAACGTTGTTGGAACAAGCAAATGAACAACTTCGTTACCTATTAGGCCTTTGCCGTAAAGTCCGAAATATTTTTTTTCTGGTCTGAGGGAGATGTTGTAGCGAGAAGCAAGTTCTTCGACGAACCAAACTCCGGCATTATGACGAGTTTTTGTATATTCGGGGCCTGGATTACCCAGGCCCACAACTAGTTGAATAGTCATTTAAGCTTATACTTAATGATTATTCAGTAGCTTCAGTTTCTTCAGCTTCATCAGTTTCTTCAGTTACGCCTTTCGGTGCATTTAATGAAACAACAGCTTGATCATGATCTTCGCCTTTTGCTAATTCGTCAGATGTTACGCCTTTAGGCAAAGTAACGTCTGATAAATGCAATGTTTGACCAACTTCTAAATCAGCAACATCAACTTCGATGAATTCTGGAATGTCAGCAGGTAAACAGCTAATCGCAATTTCGTTAATCTGGTGAGTAATGTTGCCACCTTTTTTCTCTGCTTCTTCTTCGTTAAGGAAGTGAATAGGAGCGTTAACGTGAACTGCATGAGATGCATCAATGCGTAAAAAATCTAAATGCATTACAAGTTGCTTGAACGGATGACGTTGCATGTCTTTTAAAAGACACTCAACTGGCTTACCGTCGATGTTTACAGTTAAAACGTGAGAGTAGAATGCTTCTTCTTGTTGTGCACGGTAAACATTTTTGTGCTCTAACGTTAAAGAAATCGGCTCTTGGCCTTCACCGTATAAAATTGCAGGAACTTTGTTTGCGTGACGTAGGCGGCGGCTCGCACCTTTCCCTAGGTCAGTACGAACTTCAGCTTCTAAAGTAAATAAATCAGTCATTTTTTAATACCTAATATTAAAGAGTTAGTTGAGTTGTTTTTTGCGACCAAAAACAACAATGAACCTTTACAACAATAAAAATAATTCAATCATCATAAAAGGCGCGGCATAATAACACCTCAACTTAAACATATCCAACGTTAATATGATTAATAAACTATTAATGATGGCTCCTTATTATGGGTATCATTGGGCTAAATGACCGTTATAGATAATTTTTTATTGAAATTTAGGTGTTAGACCCGTTACCATTCAAAATACACTCTAGCAACCTGCGTCCTGAAATTGAGCGGGTATATGTGCCTCATAACTTCTAATGCCTAATGTCGATAAGAGAATTAACTATGACAATTACATCTTTCTATCCAACTCCTCGCACTTTAATGGGCCCCGGTCCTAGTGATGTTTCACCCCGTGTTTTATCTGCTTTAGGTCGTCCGACCATTGGTCATTTAGATCCAGAGTTTGTGCAGATGATGGACGAAATTAAATCATTACTACAATACGCATTTCAAACCAAGAATGAATTAACGATGGCGGTTTCAGCGCCAGGCTCGGCAGGTATGGAAACTTGTTTTGTTAACTTAGTTGAACCAGGCGAAAAAGTGATTGTTTGTGTAAATGGTGTTTTTGGTTCGCGTATGGTGGAAAATGTTCAACGCATAGGAGCTCAAGCCATCGTTATAAACGATGAGTGGGGAACGCCTGTCGATGTCAATAAAGTAAAACAAGCTTTTAAAGACAATAGTGATGTTAAGTTTTTAGCCTTTGTTCATGCTGAAACATCTACTGGTGTATTGTCTGATGCAAAAGCCTTATGTGCCATAGCTCAAGAAAATTCAGCGCTTTCTATCGTCGATGCCGTGACCTCATTAGGTGGTGTTGAACTAAAGGTTGATGATTGGGGAATCGATGCTATTTATTCGGGTAGTCAAAAATGTTTATCGTGTGTGCCCGGCATATCACCGATTAGCTTTAGTACTAAAGCCGTTGAAAAATTAACAAGTAGAAAGTCTAAAGTGCCCAGTTGGTTTTTAGATTTATCTTTGGTTATGGGCTATTGGGGCGGTACAGGTAAACGTAGTTATCATCATACGGCACCGGTGAATTCTCTCTATGCTTTGCATGAATCTTTAGTGATGTTACAAGATGAAGGTTTAGAAAATGCGTGGCAACGCCATAAAAACCAACACCTGAAATTAAAAACGGGATTAGAAAAACTAGGCATAGCGTTTGTTGTTGAAGAGCAATACCGTTTACCACAATTAAATACGGTATTGATTCCTCAAGGCGTTGATGATGCAGCTGTTCGCCAAACCTTACTTAATGAATATAATTTAGAAATTGGCGCTGGCCTAGGTGGTTTTGCTGGTAAAGCATGGCGCATTGGTTTAATGGGCTATGCGGCAAGAACTGAAAATGTGACTTTATGTTTAGCGGCTTTAGCGGATGTTTTAGAGAAATAGTCAACGTCTGACCAAAAGAATTAAGCGAGCGTAGCTCCAGTGTTGTGTTAAATAAAAAAGCCCCGAGTCAAAATATGACTCGGGGCTTTATTATTTATGAAGTTCTTTTATCAGGAATGCTTAACTGTCAAACATTGCTGAAATAGATTCTTCGTTACACACACGGCGAATCGCTTCAGACAACATACCGCTTAAAGTAAGTTGACGAACAATACCAAGCGCTTTAATTTCGTCGGTAAGTGGTATTGAATCTGTTACCACTAACTCATCAATAACAGAATCTCTTAGGTTTTGCGCAGCATTACCAGAAAGAACTGGATGAGTAGCATAAGCAATAACGCGTTTAGCGCCATGTGCTTTTAATGCTTCAGCCGCTTTTGCTAATGTGCCACCAGTATCTATCATGTCGTCGACAATGATACAGTCGCGGTCAGCAACATCACCAATAATGTGCATAACTTGTGCAACATTGGCTTTTGGACGACGCTTATCGATGATAGCAAGATCGGCTTCATTGAGTAATTTAGCTACGGCACGAGCGCGAACAACACCACCAATATCAGGAGAAACTACAATCGGGTTATCTAGATCACGAGAAAGCATATCTTCAAGTAAAATAGGTGTGCCAAATACGTTATCTACCGGTACATCGAAGAAACCCTGAATTTGCTCAGCGTGTAGGTCAACCGTTAATACTCGGTCAACGCCAACACTTGATAAAAAGTCAGCGACAACTTTCGCAGTAATTGGTACACGAGCACTACGTACACGTCTATCTTGGCGAGCATAACCAAAATATGGAATAACTGCAGTAATACGACCAGCAGATGCTCGTCGTAATGCGTCAATCATCACAATTAATTCCATTAGGTTATTATTCGTTGGCGCACAAGTTGATTGAATAATAAAAACATCCGCACCGCGCACGTTTTCGTTAATTTCAACACTGATTTCACCGTCGCTAAAACTACCGACTTTGGCATCGCCTAAAGTCATATACAAGCGATCAGCTACTTTCTTGGCCAGTTCAGGGGTGGCATTACCCGTAAATATTTTCATGTCAGGCACGGTCAGTTCCTCGGAAACTATTGACATTTTAAGTTACGCTATTAGTAAACCTTGAGTTTACTATCAGCAAATTATTAAATTTTTTCCAGTGGTTCTTGGCATTTTTATGAAAATAAATTCTCAATGGTATTAATAGTCTGCATTTTCTACTTGCAATGTTACTAAGTTGTTAATGGCATTGCGTAATGGAGATGTATTGACACCTTTTGACACAAAAGAAATTATTCCATTAGGAAGTAATGACTGGATGCGACAAGCCTCTTGCTCAGTATCAAAACGAGAAAAAATACACGCTCCGGTACCAGTCATTCGAGACGGGGCGTATTCTACCAACCAAGCCAGTAACTTGGCAACCTCGGGATACTTTTTTATTACTAACGTCTGGCAGTCATTGTGGCATAAGTCTATGTCTAACTTACTAATATCATCATTTAAATTAACTTTTGCCGTATTGCGAGTTAAGTCAGCATCAGTAAAAATACTGGCAGTAGAAATACTGACATCAGGTTTACTGACTAAAAACCAGCTTTCTTGAGGATAAACAGCAGTGAGTTCTTCACCAACACCTTCAGCAAAAGCAGAAAAACCATGAATAAAAATCGGTACGTCAGCACCTAGCGATAGGCCAAGTTTTGCTAGCTCGGTGGTAGACAATTTGGCCTGCCACAAAGTATTTAATGCCAATAAAATAGTAGCGGCGTTGGATGACCCGCCACCTAATCCACCCCCCATAGGGAGAATTTTTGTTATTTTTATTTGTGCACCTAAATATACGTTATTAAAAGTAGTCGGATTTTTTAATAGGTGGTTTTGTAATAACCGAGCTGCTTTTACAATTAAGTTATCTTCATGTAATACACCATCAATCGGCGTGAGTAATTCAATACTATTACCCTGAGTCTTTCTTATTTCTATGGTGTCGCTGTGATCTAAAAATTGAAAAATAGTTTCTAACTGATGATAGCCGTCGTTGCGTTGACCAATAATATGGAGGAATAAATTAAGCTTTGCCGGTGCAGGAAAACTATAGAATTGCTGGTTAGTCTTAGTCATTACTTGTCACGCCCCATTGATGAACATTAATTTTAATGGTGATGTTATCTTGTTTTATGGTGAACTTCGTTGCTAATTGATATTGGTCTACTTGTTGATAGCCACTATACTTAATAGACCATTTTTTTTCACCAGAGTCGCTGGTCAATGTTTGGGGTAATTGTGTTGTTTCGTTATAGGTTATTTTATCATTAGCTAAATAAGGTAAGCCTTTTAACCAGAAAGTCATCGCGTGTGTCGGTAATGTAAAACCTGTTAGCGAAGCAAGCAGGGTGTTTAAATCAGGGCTTTGGTAGCGCTCACCATCGACATTAATAACATGCATATTATTGACCGACTCTAAAGTAAAAACTTGAATACCTAACACTGTGGTTAAATTTAGCATCTGGCGATTTTTATCTCCTTGGTAATGCCAATTTAATGTTAAGCTATGACGCTCTTTAGGGCTGATTATGCCCATTTTCCCTTTTATTTTCCAATTCAACATTGCTGTGAGCTTTTTAGTGCGCTCGGTAATGTTTTGATGCTCAGTAATTTGCTGATGGTTATTCGTTAAAGAACTACAACCAGATAGAAATATCAGTAAAAAACTGAAAAAGAGTGGCAGCGATAAGGTAATTTTATTCATATAAACCATTATTATTGAGTTAATCGCCATAATATTGCGTTATCGCGTATTTGATGCTTTTAATTTTCTGCGATTTTTCGTAAAATTAACATCATTATTTATCATAGATCATAGGTTTTTTATAAAACTTGATTAATAATATCGTTAATAAAAAGATTAATGGAAAAAAAATTGCTATCGATAATTTTTATTTCTTATATTAATCGTCTTAAAAAGGCTGAATCGTTCCGTTATGTCTATAGTTGCTGTTGGAATCAATCACAAAACTGCCCCTGTTGCCGTGAGAGAAAAAATCTCTTTTAATCCCGACAATTTAAGTGTGGCATTAACTGAATTACTTGGAAACGTAGAATGTCGTGAAGCGGCTATTTTATCAACTTGTAATCGTACAGAGCTGTATTTAGTTCAAGAAGGCGATGTAAGGGTTACCCAAGAAAAAGTTGTCCGCTGGTTAGAAAAACATCACAATGTCCCTGCTTCAACTATTACGCCAAGTTTATATTGGCATACTGATCAACAGGCCGTTAACCACATGATGCGGGTTGCTTGTGGCTTAGACTCTTTAGTTTTAGGCGAACCGCAAATCTTAGGTCAAATGAAGCAAGCCTATAGCCAAGCAAAAGCCGCTGGTTCTATGTCTTTAGTCATGGACCGTTTATTTCAACGTACTTTTGGTGTTGCTAAACAAGTTCGCACTGAAACTGAAATTGGCGCGAGTGCGGTTTCGGTTGCTTTTGCATCGGTAAATCTAGCAAAACATATTTTTGCCAGTCTTGAAAATGTAAAAGTACTATTGGTGGGGGCCGGTGAAACTATTGAACTGGTTGCTAAACATTTATACGAGAATAAAGTGGGTAAAATAACTGTTGCTAACCGCACAATTGCCCGTGCAGAAGCAATGGCTGGTGCTATTGGCGCTGACGTTATTACCTTGGCGCAAATCCCTGACAAAATGGCTGACGCCGATATTGTTATTAGTTCAACCGGTAGTACTTTACCCATTATAGGTAAAGGTATGGTTGAACACGCATTAGGAAAGCGTAAGCATCGTCCTATTTTTATGGTTGATTTAGCGGTTCCTCGTGATATCGAAGAACAGGTTGGTGATCTAGAAGATGTTTTTCTATATACGGTTGATGATTTACAAGGCATTATCGCGAAAAATTTAGCCAATCGTCGCAAAGAAGCGGTTCAAGCTGAGGCAATAGTTTCTACTCAATCTGATGTGTTTATGTCATGGCTTCGTGGCTTAAATACCCAAGATACCGTTATAGATTACCGTAAACAATGTTTAGAACATCGCGATCTGTTACTTGATAAAGCATTGTTACAACTGCAGGGTAATAAGTCACCAGAAGCTATTTTGGCTGAGTTAGCCACTAAGTTGACCAATAAATTTATGCATGCACCCACTAGCGCTATTCAATCGGCGGCCCAAGGTGGCGAATTAGATAAATTGGTATACTTACGCGATATTTATAACATTAAATAACGGTCTCGACCTTACAACACACCCAAACCGTATTTTGATGAACATTTGAGCTTAGCTGGGTATTTACAGCTTTTTTACACCTTTGATTGAAAGTGCTCAACTAACCCTTTAAACTGCACATCACCAATTTTTATCCGCTGTTTCCTAATTATAAGATTTCTTAATGAATAAATCTGTTTATCAAAAACTTGAAATATTAGTCGAGCGCTTTGAAGAAGTTCAAGCCTTGCTTTCTGATCCTGGAACACTTTCAGATCAAGAAAAATTTATTGCCTTATCAAAAGAGTTTTCTCAATTAGAAGCAGTCACTAGTGTGTTTAATGACTACCAAAGCGCAGAAGAAGACTTTGCTTTAGCTGAAGAAATGCTAAAAGATGAAGACCCTGAAATGCGTGAAATGGCGCAAGAAGAATTTAAATCAGCTAAGAAAACCATTGAAGAATTAGCCGATCAATTACAAATTTTACTATTACCTAAAGATCCAAACGACAACAATAACTGTTTTGTTGAATTACGTGCAGGAGCCGGTGGTGATGAAGCGGCAATTTTTGCTGGCGACTTATACCGCATGTATAGCCGTTACTGTGAAAAGAAAGGCTGGCGTATTGAAGTTATGAACACCAATGAAAGTGAACAAGGTGGCTATAAAGAAGTCATTTTCAAAGTGCTTGGTGAAGGCGTCTACGGACAAATGAAGTTTGAGTCTGGTGGTCATCGTGTGCAACGTGTTCCTGAAACTGAATCTCAAGGCCGAGTGCATACTTCTGCTTGTACCGTTGTTGTTATGCCTGAGATACCAGAAGCTGACGCGATTGAAATTAATAAAGCAGATTTAAAAGTTGACACTTTTCGCGCATCAGGTGCGGGTGGACAGCACGTTAACAAAACTGATTCTGCCATTCGTATTACCCATATTCCAACAGGCGTAGTTGTCGAGTGTCAAGAACAACGCTCTCAGCATAAAAACCGTGCGCAGGCGATGTCGGTATTACAAGCTCGCTTACAACAAGCAGAAGATGAAAAACGCCGCAGTGAAGAAGAGTCTTCACGTCGTAATTTAGTGGCAAGTGGTGATCGTTCAGAACGAATTCGTACTTACAACTATCCGCAAGGGCGTATGACGGACCACCGTATTAACTTGACTTTATATCGTTTGAACGAAGTCCTTGAAGGTAACTTGCATTTGGTCCTAGAGCCTATTATGTTAGAAAATCAAGCCGATTTACTTGCGGCTCTTGCTGAGCAAAACTAGTTATTGGTTTGAGCGAATCCTTAAAACCGTCAATAACATATTGCCAGCAGAGTTTTGCTGAAATAATTAATCAAGGGCAGCAGTTACTCGCTGCCTTTTCTGATAGCGCAAAACTCGATTGTAAAATCCTACTTGCCTTTGTTTTAAATAAAGAAACAAGTTATTTGTTAACTTGGCCTGACAAAAAGTTAGCAGAGCATGAATTCTACGCTTTTTTAGCTTTGTTTGAGCGCCGTTTGCAAGGCGAGCCTATTGCTTATATTACACAAGAACGTGAATTCTGGTCACTGCCTTTTTACGTATCACCAGCAACCTTAATTCCTCGTCCAGATACAGAGTTACTGGTCGAACATATTTTAGCGCGCCATCTAGCAAGTGATTTATCGTGCTTGGATCTCGGTACTGGTACCGGAGCTATTGCTCTGTCGCTTGCTTCAGAACAAAAACAGTGGCAAGTTCACGGCATTGATTTTAGTGACGCTGCGATTAGTTTAGCTAAAAAAAATGCTCAACGGCTACAGTTACCACAGGTAGAGCTTTATCAAAGTGATTGGTTCTGTAATGTAGCCGCAGATAAAAAGTTTAATATTATCGTTAGCAACCCCCCTTATATCGATGAAGCCGATCAGCATTTAATTGCAGGCGATGTCAGGTTTGAACCGCTATCTGCTCTGGTTGCTCGGGATAATGGTTTTGCAGATATCAAACGTATTGCCAAAGACGCACAAGGTTATTTAACCAATAATGGTGCACTCTATTTTGAACATGGCTTTGAACAAGCGGCTGGCGTTAGCGATATATTAAAGCAATTGGGTTATCAGTCGATTGAAACATTTAAAGATTACGGCGGAAATGACCGAGTTACTTGCTGTATTTATGTACAAAAAGAAGAATGAAGATAAATATAAGGTTTTTGCATGAAACATTTACATATGACTCTGGCGGCAATAAGCATTATATTGTTCACCTACCGGTTTGCATTAACCTTGATGAATTCAGCACAATTAGATAAAAAATGGTTGAAAATCAGCCCTCATATCGTTGACACTTTTTTACTACTATTAGGTGTTGGTCTGGCTGTTAAGTTAGCGATAAATCCAATAGAATATTTATGGCTAGGCGAAAAGTTACTTGCCATTATTTTTTATATTTTTACCGGCTATTACACGTTGAAGTTAGCTCGTAACCGAATGATGCAAGTGATAGGTTATTTAGTAGCTATGGGCTGGATTATGTTAGTGGTGCGAATAGCGACAACAAAACAAACGATATTTTTATAATAAATATACCCTGAAATAAGCAATAACTATAAATAGAGTCAGCAATTAAAAATTACAGCATGAATGAATTATTATTTTCCGAGCTCAATGATGACGATAAATCACTTATTGAAGCTTTTGTACTTATTGAAGAAGTTGTTTTTGGTGATAGTGACTTTGAGCCAACAAACCTTAGTCAAATAGTTGAACAATGTTCAGAATTAATTTCTGATACAGAAGAGTATCTTGAAAAAGCTGAGCAATTAATCAACGAACTTTTCATTGGGCAACTTTTTATTGATAATCAACGTGACTTTTGGCCCGTTAGTGCTCATAAGTTACAAAGTGGACTCGATTTTAAGTTAATGGCCCCGGCGCTAAAAAGTATAGTGCTTTGCCATATATTTCGTCTTTGTGGTTTTGAAGCAGATGTGGTGTACGTACCAAAGAAAAATATGATTCGCGTCGTCTGTGATGATGTTTATGCGATTGTTTTTGATCCCATTACTGGAGAGTCTTTAAATTGGCAGGAGCTTGATTTATGTATGGATGAACTTGATGGCGATCCACAAAGCGACCAAATTGAAGATATTTCAAGGTTAAGCTTAATTGTTAAGCACGTTAGCTCATTGAAAAATGCTTTGATCCGCGAAGGGCAGTTTGCTCAAGCATTAAAGTGTGTTGATATATTAATAGCGTTACGCCCAGAAGATCCGTTTGAGCGTCGCGACCGAGGTTTTTTGTTACATCAACTCGATTGTTTTAAAGTCGCTTACGATGATTACCAATATTTTGTCGACAAATGTCCAAAAGATCCTGCTGCGCAATTATTAAAAATGCAATTGGATAAAATCACTATAGCTGATACGGTATTACATTAATAAGCCTTAGAAATAAGGCTGTAGTTTACAAATAAAACCAATAAATCAAATAAAAATAACAAGGTTAATCAATGGAAGATCAAATTATCAACAATACACCTTTTATCACGAATGACGCCACGGTTATGGGGTTACTCGCACTAATACTTGGATTCGTTTTTTATACTTCAAATAGTGAACACCCCGCATTTAAGAAGTTCTATAAATACGTGCCAGCATTACTTATGTGCTACCTATTACCCTCTTTGCTAAACACTTTTGGCATTGTTAGTGCAGAATTGAGTCAAGTAGACGAAGTCGCCAAGTATTATTTATTGCCAGCTTGTTTGGTTTTACTCACTTTGAGCATCGACATAAAAGCAATTGTTGGTCTTGGCAATAAAGCGATTATTATGTTTTTAACCGGCACGGTTGGTGTGGTTATTGGCGGCCCAATTGCGCTCTTAGTTATTTCTGCTATTTGGCCTGAATTACTTGGTGTAACTGGTCCTGAAGCTGTTTGGCGTGGGATGGCTGCGCTTGCAGGTAGTTGGATTGGTGGCGGCGCAAATATGTTGGCGATGAAAGAAATTTATGGCGCTGATGGCAAAATATTCACCATTATGGTGACCGTTGATATTGTTGTAGCCAACTTGTGGATGGCGGTATTACTTTATTTAGCAGCAAACCATAAGCGTATTGATGCGAAGAGTGGCGCTGACACTTCAGCAATTGATAGATTAATTGATAAAGTAGAGTCGGCTCAACGTGAAAATATCAAGTTGCCGTTACTAAAAGACTTTATGATGATTATAGCGGTAGGTTTTGGCGCTGCTGGTTTAGCACATTTTGCCGCTGACTTTTTAGTCCCTTATTTTCAGACAAACTTTCCTGAATTAGAAAAATTTAGCTTACATTCAAAACTATTCTGGATAATCGTCTTAGTGACTACTATAGGATTGGCATTGTCGTTTACTAAAGTAAGAAAACTTGAAGCCGTAGGAGCTTCGAAAGTTGGTAGTAGCTTATTATATGTATTAGTCGCGACAATAGGTTTGCATATGGATGTTACTCAAATTGTTGAGTCACCGAAATACATAGCCATTGGAGTTATCTGGATGTTAGTCCACGTTGCTTTACTGCTTATTGTTGGCAAAATGATTAAAGCACCGATCTTCTATCTAGCTGTTGGCAGTAAAGCCAATATCGGTGGTGCTGCTTCTGCGCCCGTTATCGCATCAGCATTTCATCCTTCTTTAGCGCCGGTTGGTGTACTACTGGCGGTGTTAGGTTATGCTTTAGGTACTTATATGGCTTGGTTATGTGGCCAGTTATTAAGAATTATTGGTAGCTAATCGTTTGTTAGCTCCAGACTTTATTTTGGAAAAATTATGACAATAACTTCAATTAAATTGACTAAATACGATATTGAAATCGCTAACGATAAACCGTTTGTTTTATTTGGTGGTATGAATGTATTAGAGTCACGTGATTTAGCGATGAGCATTGCAGAGCACTACGTAGAAGTGACACAAAAGCTCAATATTCCTTACGTATTCAAAGCATCTTTTGATAAAGCGAACCGTTC
The DNA here is from genome assembly GCF_014077325.1 of Colwellia sp. BRX8-5. NCBI lineage: Bacteria > Pseudomonadati > Pseudomonadota > Gammaproteobacteria > Alteromonadales > Colwelliaceae > Colwellia > Colwellia sp. BRX8-5. The sequence continues at coordinate 25,690 of NZ_JACGVR010000026.1, read as the reverse complement.
GTCTGTTCATTCATACCGAGGACCAGGTTTAGAGGAAGGTCTGAGAATATTTGAAGAAATAAAGTCGACCTTCAACGTACCTATCATTACCGACGTGCATGAAATACATCAAGCGCAACCTGTAGCCGAGGTGGTTGATATTATTCAATTACCGGCATTTTTAGCGCGCCAAACAGACCTAGTGGTTGCTATGGCAAAAACCAATGCGATTATTAATGTTAAAAAGCCACAGTTCTTAGCAGCACATGAAATGCGTCATATTATTAATAAATTCGCAGAAGCAGGCAATGAGCAAGTTATTCTTTGCGAGCGCGGTAGTTGTTATGGTTACAATAATCTTGTTGTTGATATGCTAGCGATGGATGAAATGAAAGATTATGCGCCAGTCATATTCGATGCCACTCATGCTTTACAGCAGCCGGGTGGCCGAGCTGATTCTGCAGGTGGTCGTCGTGCTAAAGCTGCACAATTAGCGCGTAGTGGTATGGCATTAGGTTTAGCAGGTTTATTTATAGAATCACACCCTGATCCTGATAACGCTAAATGCGATGGCCCTTGTGCGTTGCCGCTTGATAAACTTGAGCCTTACTTACAGCAAATGAAATCAATTGACGATTTAGTTAAATCATTTGAGCCATTATTGACTGATTAGTAACAATAAAAGCGTCGTTAAAACACAAAAACCTGAGTAGCTACTCAGGTTTTTTTATAGCTGATATAATATCTTGCTTAGTCATCTTAGTCGCATTTTTTTATAGTGGTTATTCGGGGTTGTCCTTAGCACGAGTATGGAACAATACTAAATGGCGCTGAAATCACTTAGGGTGATCCTCATCGGGCTCTTTTGATTGAGTTTTGTAGGTGAGTAAGTAGAGCAGTATAATAATACCGGCGACTGGCGCTAAGCTTATTAGCTGCCACCAAATACTTAGCCCAGCGTCACGCAGACGTCGAGTACATGCAGCGACCCACGGCAGTAAAACTAGTAATGAGGCAATTTGCATTGGCAGCGGACTAGCGAAAGCCTCGGCGAGTAATTTAGCGAAGGCGAGTAGCATCGTTATGGCGAGCGCGAGCCACCAAAAATCTGCGCGTGAAGTCAATCCACTAAATTCTAGGCCTTTTAATATACCTTCGTGAATTGATGCGAGGGCAGATTCGCTGGGTTTATCGGCATTTAGCAGTAATCTCTCTGCAGGTACTTCAAATACGGCGGCAAGCGCTCGTAAAGACTCTGTTGATACCTTAGCACCAGATTCAAGTCGCTGGATTGTCCGAAGGTTTAAGGAGCTTAGTGTAGCGAGTTGCTCTTGTGACCAATGCCTTTCAAGGCGCATCTCCCTGAGTTTTACACTATTAATGTCCATTAATTTTCCTTGTACTGATGTGTTAAGATTATTCTCTATGATAATGCCGCATTGTATTATACGTGACGACAAGGCGGTGACATCACCTCGACATCGAGCCGACTTTAAGCTGTCGGTATCAACTTTAGCTATTTTTCTGTCGAAAACCAGCTTCAGTTTAACGTGATACGCTACTAGAAATTAGTATTATTTAACTTGAATATTAGCACCAGCGATTGGCTTACTACCACTATGACATTGCAAATAGTGTATGGTAAACATCCGTTGATAAGGTGATATCTGTACAAATTTGATAGTGCTTATAAGGGCGCTTGCAATATTGTTTTTGCTTAGCAAGGTATTATAAGTATTAATGTTTTAAATACCCAAAACATAAAAAAGGTGCTTTAAAGCACCTTTTTTTTGTTTAATATTCTGTCTTGTAAGTGCTAATCGCCACTTTGGTTTTTTTCTAAGTCTTGAAAATCAATATTCTCAATTTTACTTCCTGCATTTTCATCATAAAAAATATCTTCATCAAACTGATTTTCTGATTTAGCTACAACAATTGAGACCATGCTGTCACCCGTGACATTAACGGCGGTTCGTGTCATATCAAGTAAACGGTCAACACCTATAATTAAACCTATGCCTTCTACAGGTAAACCTACTTGATCTAGTACCATAGCTAGCATAATTAAACCTACGCCTGGAACACCAGCTGTGCCAATTGAAGCTAAGGTCGCGGTAAGTATTACCATTAAATATTGACTAAATGTTAAATCAACATTAAACACTTGCGCAATAAATACAGTAGCTACGCCTTGCATTATAGCCGTGCCATCCATATTAATGGTTGCACCTAGAGGTACGGTAAACGAAGCGATTGAATTTTTAACACCCATTTTTTTGGTAACAGTTTCAAGTGTTACCGGAATGGTTGCATTACTGCTGGCTGTTGAAAATGCAAAGATAACGGTATCACGCATTTTTTTCAAAAAAGTAATTGGGTTTAAACCAGTCATTACTTTTAAGATAGTAGAATAAGTTACCGTAGCATGTAAAATTAGTGCAAAGAAAACGACTAAGAAGTAAACAATTAGGTTGCCGAATACCTTAAGTGACATATCAGTGAATAAACTCGCTAATAAACAAAACACACCATAAGGAGCAAGGTTCATTAATATAGTTACCAAGCGCATGATAACGGTACTCATGTCTTCAAATAAACTAGCAATACGTTCGCCGGCTTTACCTGAAAGCGCTATAGCAATACCAAATAACAAAGCAAATATAATGACTTGAAGCATATTGCCTTTTGCAAAAGCTTCAAACGGATTACTCGGAAACATTTGAATAAAGACTTGCGCTAAAGAAGGCGCTTCACGACTAGTGAAGGTTGTGTCCGAGGCCATGTTGACCCCTTCGCCAGGGCTTATTAATAACGCTAAAAACATTGCAAAGCTAATCGCTATAGCTGTTGTAATTAAATAGAGTGAAATGGCTTTACCGCCAATACGTCCAAGTTTTGTGGTATCTTTTAAGGAACAAGTCCCACAAATCAGCGATACAAAAACCAGTGGTACTACCAACATTTTTAAACTTGAAATGAAAATTTGTCCAATGACTTCAAAAATCCCGTCAACCAAAAATGATCGTAATGAAAGTTCAAAGAAATAGAGTGGGATAACAAAGTCTGATTTGTCTGGCATAAGAAATTGTAAGGATACGCCTACCGCGATACCGGCAAGCATGCCAGTAACAATTCTAGCGGTTAAACTAGCTTTTTTTTTATCAGTCATAAAGAAATGCAACGTTATTTTTTATTATAAATTATGAATAGTAGATTAACAGGTAATTCATTGATAAAAAAGCTATTGATTAAAAAGCAACTATAGCGCTATTTTTAATGAAATTTCTAGAATATAAGTTACTATAAATAGAGATGTAAATAAAAATACTAAGGGATGCTTGTATGGCACTGCTTCAACGTTTGAGTTTTTGGATTTTAATTATCGCACTAAGTGGTTGTGGTGGTAGTGGTGATGGCGGTTTATCTAGAGTGGAAACTCCGGTTGCAGGTGGATCTGTTGCCAGTACTATTTCACTCAATATTTCCGATAGTACGGTGACCGGTGCTGCACCGGTAACGGTTACAGCAACAGTAATGCAAGGCAGTGCTCCTGTTTCAAACAGAGCGGTAACCTTCGCAACAAATTTAGGAGCCTTTTCGCCATCTTCTGGTTCTGCTTTAACAAATGAAGATGGTATCGCTACGATTACCCTCACAGCAGGTAGTGTTCGTGGTGCTGGTGAGATATCCGCTTCTCTTTCTTCTGGTGAGATCTCGTTAGTACCATTAGGCTTTAAAACACAAGGTGATGATATAGGTGTTGTCGGTGATATTAATATCAACGTCACTCTCATAGATGGTGATAGCAATGCCACTGACACGGTTACGTCATCAAAACCGGCAAGAATAATTGCGACAATTGATGGTATTAGTGCTCCTTTGATTGTTACTTTTAGTTCTACTGTAGGTGATATACCTATTCCATCTGCTATCACAAATGCAAATAATCAAGCGATTGTTGATATATATGCGGGTGAAAACTTAGGTGCAGGAACTATTACTGCATCAATTACCAGTGGAGAATCGGGTCAAACAATTTTTGTTGTTGGTTCTTCAACTGTCATTATGGGAGCAGGTAGCCCATTTATAGAAGGTGTTGCTGATGTCAGTTTAACGAATATTTCTGCTGGCGGAACGAGTGTTATTTCAGTATCAATTGTTGATGATCAAGGTAATCTATTTACTGAACCTGTAGATGTTAATTTTTCATCTGGGTGTACGGCACAATCAACCGCTACACTAAGTACACCGATTACTACCTCTAATGGTGCGGCGACAAGTACTTATCTAGCACAGGGGTGTGTAGGTGATGACACGATTAATGTCACTGCTAATGCTGGGGGCATTAATTTATCAGCAACAGCATCTGTTAGCGTTTTAGCTGCTGACATTGGTAGTATCGAGTATGTGTCTGCATCGCCAGAGCATATTGGTATAATAGGCGCTGGTATTGTTGGAGGCTCTGAAAGTTCAACGGTGATGTTCAAAGTAAAAGATACCGATGGTAACCCCTATAATAATCGTCGAGTGAATTTTTCCTTAAATACCAATGTGGGTGGTATAAAATTAAGTCAAAATTTTGCGACCACTAACGATCAAGGTTTAGTACAAACAGTTGTTAATTCAGGCTCTGTTGCAACTACAGTGCGTGTTACAGCATCGACAGAGTCATTAGGTGGCACTTTTGTATTTACTCAATCTAGTCAACTCGTCGTTTCAACGGGTTTACCGGACCAAGATAGCTTTAGCTTGGCCCGGGGGGTCGCAAACCCTGAAGCTTGGGGCATTGATGGTGTAGAAGTACCTGTTGTTGTTCGCATGGCTGATGCATTTAATAATCCAGTACCAGATGGAACCGCTGTTAACTTTACTACTGAAGGTGGTTCTGTAGGTTCCTCATGTACAACAACTAATGGTGCATGCTCTGTTATGTGGACCAGTCAAAACCCTCGTCCAGCGGGACAAGTATTAACCAGTAGTTTTTGTAGTGTGGCTGAAAATGATGATCCAGCGATCTTTTGTGCTCGCCAACCTTTGCCAAATGGTAATAATTATCTTGGACAGGAATATGGCGGAAGAGTGACAATATTAGCAACCGCTATTGGTGAAGAGTCATTTCCTGATAAAAATAGTAATGGTCGCTTTGATGAGAGTGAGTACACTTTGTTTCAAGGAAAAGATGTTGGCGATAGACTTTACGACCTAAAGGAGGCCTTTGTTGACCATAATGAAGACAATTTATACAATCCAGTAGAAGTGAGTACACAAGCTGGTGGTGAGTTAGAAGAGTTTGTTGACTTTAATAGCAATGGAATTTTCGATATAGAAAACAGTGTCTATAATGGCATTTTATGTGGTTTAAATGATATAACGAATCCAGGTACCGAGGTAGCCAATCAATATTGTGCTAATCCAGATGATGAACCTGATCCGACCAAAAAAGCGCAAAAAGTGTCAACCAATGTTCGTGGCTCTACCGTTATTATTATGTCAGGTACGTCACCGTATATAACCGTCACAGCAACAAACGATGCCGTTGTAGATACGTCACCAAACTTTGACCGAAACGATATTTCTCTCTATATTGCTGGCGAAAGTACCGGAACAGTTAGTGTTGTTATCGCTGATTTACACAATCAACCTATGCCGGCTGGTACTGTTGTGTCATTTGTAGCTAGTGTTGGATCTGTCGTTGGTACCCCTAGTTATACATGGCCAGGGGATTCTAGTAACGGCGGTAGTCAATTTAGTGTTGCGATTAAAGGTAAAGCGGAACCAACCAGTGGACCATTAGAAATAAAAGTTGAAACCCCTGGTGGTGTAACAACTGTATTTAGTGGTGTTAGTATTATTATTCAATAATAATTAACTTTTCCACCTATAAAAAAAACCGCTTGTTAAGCGGTTTTTTTATTTTTGTTTATCGATAACAGATAAAACTAAAAATTTATTTAGCCATCTCTGCTATTAAAAAGGCAGAGATCTCTGCGCCAGCCGCTAACGTTTTATCACGACTCTCTTTTCCTAAACCTGTACTATCGGTAAAAGGAGCAATTTCCATCATGTCGGCACCGGTAATACGGTATTTTGCTGCTAAAGCGCGAAGTATATCCATCGCTTCATTTTGAAATAAACCATCTGGCTCTGGTGTGCCTGTGGCAGCAGCGACAGTTTCATCAAGTGCATCAATATCAAAGCTTACATACAATTCATCAATGTTTTCATCTTTTAATTGCGCTAAAATATTTTCAATGATTTTTTCAACGCCCAGCTCTTTCACTTCATGAGCCCAATGTTGTCTTACACCAAAAGTGTTTTCCCAATGGGACTTAGGACGACCGCTCGAGCGAATACCCACTTGAATCAAATGATGTTTTTCATGTAAATCATCTAAAATATGGGTACACCAAGAGCCAAAGCATAAATCAATGCCAAGGCGTTCAACCAATAAATCAGTGTGAGCATCAAAATGAATAATAGCGGCACGAATGCCGCGCTTTTTCTTTGCTTGCAAGTAAGCTTTTGTTAACGGGTAGCTTACTGAGTGATCGCCACCAATGCCGAAAATACCTTTTTGTGGGAACTCAGCATAAAAGTCGTGTAATACATCTTCAGTAATGGTTAATGGGCTAACAGCATAAGGGCTGTTTTCATCTTTATAAAGGGCTTTTCTACAGTTAGAAAGCGTTGCTTCATTTAAATATTTATCATGAAGTAAATGTGGAATAACGCGAACATCTCCCATATCAAATGCTTCAAGCTCAGGGTATTGTTCAAGTAAAGTTGAACGGACAAATAATGGCCCCCAATTTGCTCCACGTAAAATTCCGCCACCGCAATCAGAGGCAACACCTAAAATAACGGCATTTGACGCATTAGGAAGCCCTTTTAATGACTCTTTCCAAATATTATCAATGTCTGTCGATTGACCGAACAAGGCTTGATGCAATTGCTCTTTACGCTCTTTAGCGGTATTGACGGTAAAAACACCGTTACCTGCTGGGCATAAACAGTTGGTTAGTTTTTCCTGTAAGTTAGTCCATGATGTTGTCATATATTTGTTCTCTTGTTATTTATCCGAATAATTTACATTGATAGTAAGCATTAAATGAATATTGTTTTACACGGTGACATAGGCTTTTTGACTGGCAACAATTGAATTTAAGATAGAATTAAATTATCGTTGGCAGGAAAGTTTTTATAATAGTCATACCGAAATATTGACGCCATTATAACGAAAATAGCTCAATTAGGCGATGTTATTAAAAATAATAACTTGTCAGCTTGCTTATTTACCGATATATCTAATAGGAATTCTAATTTCAATGATTTATGGTTTTTTTGTGCTAAAAATGAGTTGCTCGGCTAATTTTTAGACAGTTCTAACCGAAATGTAATTATACTGGCAAAAAAAATAGCCAGTGACGTAGGAAAGTATATATATATGGCAAAATCTCTGGTTATTGTCGAATCACCAGCCAAAGCGAAGACAATTAACAAATATCTTGGTAAAGACTTTATTGTGAAATCTAGTGTCGGTCATGTACGTGATCTTCCTCACAGTAGTACTGGTAAAAAAGTTGCCGCGAAATCTCCTGCTGAAGTCAGAAAAATGGCACCTGCAGCAAAAGCTAAATATAAAGCTAAACGAGATAAGCAAGCACTTGTTAACCGCATGGGTATTGATCCTGAAAACGATTGGGAAGCAAATTATCAAATACTCGAAGGCAAAGAAAAAGTTGTTGCTGAATTAATCAAACTTGCCGGTTCAGCCGACACTGTCTATCTCGCAACCGATTTGGATCGCGAGGGAGAGGCGATTGCTTGGCACTTAAAAGAAATTATCGGCGGCGATGACAGCAAATTTAAACGTGTTGTCTTTAATGAAATAACTGAAAACGCTATTCAGCAAGCTTTCTCTACACCCGGTGAATTAAGTATGCCAGGTGTTAATGCTCAACAAGCAAGACGTTTTCTTGACCGTGTTGTTGGCTTTATGGTTAGCCCATTATTGTGGAAAAAAGTTGCCCGTGGTTTATCTGCCGGTCGCGTACAGTCGGTTGCTGTTAAATTAGTTGTTGAAAAAGAACGTGAGATTAAAGCGTTTGACCCGAAAGAATTTTGGGAAATCACCGCTGACACAAAAACCGCTTCTGGTTTAGATTTTCCATTAGATGTTACCCACGAAAATGGTAAAGCATTTAAGCCGACCAACGAAAAAGATGCGAAAACAGCATTAGCAAGCTTAGAAAAGTCAGCCTATACCGTAAATAAACGTGATGATAAACCGTCAAAAAGTACCCCCTCTGCTCCTTTTATTACGTCGACACTGCAACAAGCAGCAAGTACTAAATTAGGTTTTGGCGTAAAGCGTACTATGGGTTTAGCTCAGCGTTTATACGAAGCAGGTCATATCACTTATATGCGTACCGATTCAACCAATCTAAGTAAAGATGCGGTTGAAATGTGTCGTGGTTATATTGCTAAAAACTTTGGTGAAAATTATTTACCTGAAAAAGCGAAAATTTACAGCAGTAAGTCGGGTGCACAAGAGGCCCATGAAGCGATTCGTCCATCAAATGTTAAAATAGAATCTGCATTTATGGAAGGCATTGAAGCCGATGCTAAGAAGCTTTACGACCTAATTTGGCGACAGTTTGTTGCTTGTCAAATGACAGCTGCGCGCTATACCGTTAGTACCATTACTGTTGGTGCTTCAGGCTTTGATTTAAAGGCCAAAGGTCGCGTCATGCAATTTGACGGTTGGACAAGAGTCCATCCGCAATTATCAAAAGGTGATGACAAGCATTTACCTGATTTATCTGTTGGTGAAGTATTAACCCTAGAGCAGTTAAATCCAGCGCAACACTTTACTAAACCACCAGCTCGTTTTGGTGAAGCATCACTAGTAAAAGAATTAGAAAAGCGTTCAATTGGTCGCCCATCAACGTATGCGTCAATTATTTCTACTATTCAAGACCGTGGTTACGCTCGCTTAGATAAAAAACGTTTTTACGCCGAAAAAATGGGCGAAATTGTTACTGACAGTTTATCTGAAAGTTTTAAAGACTTAATGAATTATGATTTTACCGCCAACATGGAGCAAGAGCTTGATGAAGTGGCTGAGGGTAAAGCTAATTGGAAAGATGTCCTTAACGGTTTCTATAAAAACTTCACTAAACAGTTAAGCCAAGCTGATATGCCTACTGAAGAAGGTGGCATGCGTAATAATGAACCGGTATTAACAGATATTGATTGTCCGACCTGTGGTCGTAAAATGGGTATTCGTACTGCTTCTACTGGCGTCTTCTTAGGTTGTTCTGGTTACGCTTTACCGCCAAAAGAACGCTGTACGCAAACGATGAACCTTACTTCTGGCGAAGAAGCGGTCAGTGTATTAGTGGAAGACCAAGAAACTGACGCATTACGTGCCATGCGACGCTGTGATAAATGTAGTACTGCGATGGACAGTTATTTAATTGACGAAACGCGTAAGCTACATGTTTGTGGTAATAACCCTGTTTGTGATGGCATTGAAGTTGAGACCGGCGAGTTTAAAATAAAAGGTTACGATGGTCCCATTTTAGAATGTGATCGTTGTGAGGCTGAAATGGAGCTTAAGTCAGGCCGTTTTGGTAAATATTTTGATTGTACCAATGCAGAATGTAAAAACACACGTAAGTTACTAGCAAGTGGTGAAGCGGCTCCTCCAAAAGAAGATCCTGTGCAACTACCTGAATTACTTTGTGAAAAATCAGAAGCACACTTTGTATTACGTGATGGCGCAGCGGGTATTTTCTTGGCAGCGAACACTTTTCCGCGCTCAAGAGAAACACGTGCACCTAAAGTTGAAGAGCTACAGCGTTTTAGAGACAGAATATCGAGTAAATTTTATTATTTAGCCGATGCGCCTATTAAGGATCCTGACGGAAACTTAGCCGTTGTGCGCTATAGTCGTAAAACCAAAGAACAGTATGTCATGACTGAACTTGCACCTGAAGCTGATGGCGCAAAACCTAAAGCAACGGGCTGGAATGCAAAGTATGTTGAGGGTAAATGGGTTGAAGAAGCAAAGAAAAAAGTAAAACCCAAAGCCAAGGCTAAAGCAAAGCCAAAAGCTAAAGCTAAGGCAAAACCGAAAGCTGAATAATATATATTTAGCTTAAAATAAAAAAAAGCGCTATGTAGCGCTTTTTTTTATGTTCAGGATGAACAGTATGCATGATGACATGGCCGCTTTTTGACAGCCATGTCATCACAGTATTAATACATCCATGTATCTCGATGTGAAAGAATGAAGTGCTCATGATAAAGGGGATTAAAAAATGCCCACATTAGGTAACACAAGCGTAACCAGCAATTAGCTAGTTAGATTGACGATTAAGAGAAATATATTAAATGCTATATCTGGCGATTATTTTTTTAAGTGCTTTTTTATTATTCCAAGTACAACCCCTTATTGCTAAATTGATTTTGCCATACTTTGGCGGTGGTTCAGCTGTCTGGACTGCATGTTTATTGTTTTTTCAAGCTTTTCTATTATTAGGATATTTTTACGCTCACTGTTTAACACAAGTTAAATCTGTCAAAAAACAATTAATTATTCACTCGGTCTTTCTACTTGTCAGTGTGTTATTTCTTCCTATTGGCATTCAAGATTGGGGTGATATATCACAGACAAGTTCGCCACTTCAAAATATCCTACTGTTATTAACAGTATCGATAGGGTTACCTTATTTTATTTTGTCGTCAACGGGCCCGTTAATACAGCGATGGTTAACTTATATCGAAATAGGAAAACTCCCTTATCAATTGTATTCATTATCCAATGTAGGTTCTTTGCTGGCGTTAATCAGTTTTCCTTTTCTATTTGAACCGCTGCTAACCACAACTCAACAATCAAATTATTGGACGTTCGGGTATGGTTGTTATGCGTTACTACTGGTAACGTTATTATTAAAAATGTCAAAATTAAGCTTTACTTCTGTTGAGCAAAGTACTCAGCAAGCGTTGGATAAAAGCGTCGTAACAACCACATTATTGGATAAAATTTTATGGATAGCGTTAGCCATGGTTGGTGTTATTTTATTAGTGGCGTCCACCAATGCGATGACACAAAATATTCCCCCTGTGCCTTTTTTATGGATAGTGCCGCTGTGTTTATACCTACTGACTTTTATTATTAGTTTTCATAGCTCTAAGTGGTATGTCAGAGAATATTGGTTTGCGCTATTTGTACTCACGGCTTGTTTAGCTTTGTTGATGTACTTTATTGGCTCGCAACTCGACATTATTTCACAAGTGGTTATTTACGCTTGTATATTATTTAGTGCGTGTATGATTTGTCATGGGGAATTAGCACGTTTAAAACCGCAAGTTCAGCAGTTAACTTTGTTTTACTTATTTATGTCATTGGGTGGCTTTTTAGGTAGTGCCTTTGTTGCTTTTATTGCGCAAAATATCTTTGATCAATTTTTAGAGTTTCCTTTAGCCATTATTAGTGTCTTTGTTCTTTTAGCTTTGAGTATTTATTCACAAAGAAATACGGCAATAAAAACACAAACTTGGTTGGTAGCATCTAATCTTATTTTAGCGGTCAGTTTTACCGTGGGATTGTTTTATCTTAATACGCTTTTTGTTAAAACTAATGTGGCAAGTGAACGCAATTTTTACGGAATTTTAAGTGTTAAAGATGTAGAAGTTAATAATAAAGTGCAACGTCGTTTGATTGATGGAACAACATCACACGGTACGCAATCATTAGAGAAAGGCAATGAAAAAACGCCATTAAGTTACTATAGAAAAAATACCGGTGTTGCTCTTGCACTTGAGCAACTGACCAAACAAAGACTACAAGAGGGGAGTGCTCAAAATATAAATGCCGGATTTGTGGGCTTGGGCGCAGGTACCTTAGCTGCTTATGGTAATAAAACTGATCACTATATATTTTATGAATTAAACCCTGCGGTTATTTTTGCCGCTAATAACTATTTTAGTTACTTAAAAGATTCTGCTGCCAACATTGAAGTGGTTTTAGGTGATGGTCGGGTTAGTTTAATGCAACAATTTGAAGATTCAGGGAGCAAACAGTTTGATGCCTTAGTCATTGACGCCTTCTCGGGTGATTCCATCCCACAGCATTTATTAACAAAAGAAGCATTGCTGCTTTATTTTAAGCACCTAAAAAAAGATGGCGTATTAGCGATACACATTTCTAATTCACACCTTAATTTAACACCTTTAGTACGTGGTTTAGCCGATGTATTAGATAAAGAAATTGTTTATGTGGAAACGCTAGCGGATAAAGAAAATGAACATAATGTTCAGTGGGTGCTAGTAACAAATAATGAGTTTTTTCTTAATGATGCGCGCATTAAAATATACGCGAGTGCTTGGCCAATGCCAAATATTGGCGAAAAGAGTCGTATAATATGGACCGATGATCACAGTGATTTATTATCAGTACTCAAGTAAACATTAAATATCTTGTCGAGTGAAATGTCATCGACAAGATAATTAAGCCGTTACTTTACCAGCTCCCTTGATTCTCCATACTCAACCAAGGCTCTTGAGGGGCTAATGCGTCATCTTTTTGCAATAACTCAATAGATATGCCGTCTGGAGATTTTACGAAAGCCATATGGCCGTCACGAGGCGGACGATTAATAACAACGCCTGATGCCATTAGCGCCGCACAAGTTTTATATATGTCAGCAACCTCAAAGGCTAAATGACCAAAGTTTCTGCCAACGGTATATTCTTCTTCAGAATCCCAGTTATGGGTCAGTTCAATTTCAGGGCCGCCAACTTCTGTCGCAAGAAAAATCAACGAAAACTTCCCTTTGGGTACATCGACACGTTTTGTTTCAATGAGCCCTAGCTGATTAATATAAAAATTGAGTGACTTATCTAAATCATGTACGCGAACCATTGTGTGTAAAAATTTCATTTTGTACCTGTTTTGTATTGTTAGCTAATAAAAAGTAATGATTTACAAACAGCAAAAACTTCATCTGTTGTTTAGATAATAATTCATTTACCATTACATTAATTGCCACTATAAACAGAAAGTATTTTATTTACTATGCTAATTAAAATCGAATATCAGTAAATACACCCACTGAAAAATAAAATGACATTATCAATAGTTTATTTTATATTCTTATGTAGTCTGTTAACAATATTACAACAAATTAATGACATGATAAAAATAATACCACTCACATATAGCTTGATTGTTTGTAGTCTCCTATGGCCTATTATTAGCCAAGCTACAGAAGTATCAATGGCTTTTAGTAAAGAAATTCCTCCTTATATTTTTGAAGATGATAATAGTGGAATCGAAATAGATATTATTAAAGCCGCCTTAGCTCATAAAGGACATACGTTAAAGCCAATGTACTTTCCATTAGGACGAATTCCTTATGCTTTCACCAATAATTTAGTTAATGCAGTCATGGGAGATATGGGGGTAAACTTAAAATCACAAGGCGGTTTTTATGCCAAGGCAGCTGTAATCTATGACAATGTATTTATTACTTTAAAGAATAAAAATATTTTACTGGAAAGGCCTAAAGATTTAGATTCGTTGAATGTGGTTTCTTTTCAAGGAGCAGATAAACGCTACCCTAAATGGCTAAAAAAAGTAAAAGAAGACAGTAGGTTTTATGGCGTTAGCGACCAACTAACACAAGTGAAGTTACTGTATTTTGGGCGCTATGATGTGGTAGTAAGCGATCGTTATATCTTTAGATATTTTGTAAAGAAACTTAATTTAATGCATGGTCTAGATAGCCAAGAAATTACCGAGCACAAACTTACTATAGATAAACCCATGGACTATCGTCCCGTATTTAGAGATAAAAAAATTCGAGATGATTTTAATTTAGGGTTAACTAAAATCAAGGAAAGTGGTGAGTTTTTGCGGATATACAACAAGTATATAAATTTATAACTAACGACTATACACTGATAATATCTGAGAACGAATTAACTGGTTTTCTCTTTAAAACTACATAAATCTTCTATTATACAAGAACCACAACGGGGGGTTCTTGCTATACAAGTATAACGACCATGCAGAATGAACCAGTGATGCAAGTTATAAAAAAACTCTGTTTTTCTTGGTGTGTTTTTAATAATATTTTTTTCGGTTTCTTCAACTGTTTTCCCTTTCGCATAACCGGTACGATTTGCCAGTCTTTGAATATGGGTGTCTACTGCAATAAAGTACTTACCTTCATTATCTTTTAGTTGGCCAAAAGCGGTGTTTAAAACAACATTTGCTGTTTTTCTGCCAACCCCAGGTAAGGCTTCTAGTGCCGCCCTTTCTTTGGGAACTTCGCCATTATGTAAATCAACTAACATTTGGCATGTTTTTAGCGTGTTTGCCGCTTTAGTATTAAATAAACCAATTGTTTTTATATAAAACTTCAAGCCATCAAGGCCTAAATCAAGTATAGCTTGAGGGGTATTAGCAACAGGATAAAGCTTTGCTGTGGCTTTGTTAACACCAACATCAGTCGATTGTGCTGAAAGCAGCACAGCAATAAGCAACTCAAAAGGTGAAGAAAAATTAAGTTCAGTGGTTGGGTGTGGATTATTGTCTCGTAACCGAGTTAATATTTCTAAACGTTGTACTTTATTCATGGCGTTATTCTTTTATTATTATTTTTCATCAAAATTGACACGAACTCGTTCAATTTCCTTACTTTCTGTTTTAGGCTTAGCGGCTGCTACTCGATCATCAATGGCGTTTTTTAACGCTATAAATAAGCCCATGACGATAAAAGCACCTGGGGGTAGTATGGCGAGTAAAAATTGACTATCGAGGGTGTAAACTTCAATACGTAATATACTTGCCCATTCGCCAAGTAATAAATTAGCGCCATCAAACAGCGTTCCTTGGCCAAGTATTTCTCTTACTGCACCTAACAACATCAATATTAATAAAAAGCCTAAGCCCATCATTAAACCGTCAAAACTTGCTTGTTTAATTGGGTTTTTAGAGGCATATGCCTCCGCTCTACCAATAATGGCACAGTTAGTAACAATTAAGGGTAAGAATATGCCAAGTGATTGATATAAGCCAAAAGTATAGGCATTCATTAATAATTGCACACAGGTAACAAAAGAAGCAATAATTAAAACAAAAATAGGGATCCTAATTTCTTTAGGTACCCATTTTCGTATTGCCGATACGGTAGTATTTGAACAAATTAGAACAAATAAGGTCGCTAAGCCCAAACCAATAGCATTGGTTAGGGTCGATGTTACGGCTAATAATGGACACAATCCTAAAAGCTGTACTATACCCGGATTGTTCTTCCATAAACCTTGCCAAGCTAATTCTTTATATTCATCGTTAATTTTCATGACGATTAAGCTCCCTTAGCAACATCTTGATTTGAACAATTACTCGCTGCTTCAAATAATTCATCTTGGTGAGCGTTAAAATAATTAACGGATTTACGTACTGCTTTGACCACAGCACGTGGGGTTATTGTCGCGCCGGTGAACTGGTCAAACATGCCGCCATCTTTTCTTACTAACCAACGATTATCATTTTTATCAATGAGCTTTTTACCGGTAAAACTATTGATCCAATCACTTTTTTTCTCTTCAATTTTATCGCCTAGTCCAGGCGTTTCTTGGTGTTTTAATGTTCTAACACCGCTTATGCTACCATCGATATTGATGGCAACAATAAGCTCTATATTGCCACTGTATCCATCTGGTGCAACGGTGGTAATTGCTGCAGCAACAGGGCTATTATCATTTCTTGCACGGTAAACTTTTGGTGGGTTAACTGTGCCTAATGCCTCGTTAGGTAAAATGAAGCAGTCTTTATAGATAACATTGTTGTAGCTATTTTTGGCAATTATACTGTTTAAATTACGTAATAAGTCTTGTTGTTGCTGCAAGATAATTTGATCTTTGGTGAGTGAATGAACCACGCCAACAATTGCCGTGCAAGCAATAGCAAATAAAGCGAGGATCCTGGCATTTTTACTGACTGCACTGGTAAGAGAAAGGACCATTATTCTTTGCCTGCTTTACTTGATGAAATATTATGCCCATAAGTACGGGGGCGTGTGTATTGATCTATTAGTGGAGCAGCCATGTTACAAATTAGCACTGCAAACGCGACGCCATCAGGGTAACCGCCGTATTTTCTAATAATAAAGACTAAAAAGCCTGCTAATGCGCCAAAAACGATTCGGCCTTTAATACTGGTAGCGCCGGAAACTGGGTCCGTTAAAATAAAGAATGCGCCAAACATACATGCACCATTAAACCAATGGAAGAGTGTTGAAGCGTTAGTATCTTGGCTATATAAAAAAGCAATTAATGAACAAACAAATATGCTTGCTAAAAAGCTAACGGGTGTTGCCCAATGAATTGTTTTTTTGCCTATTAAGAATAGACCACCGAGTAAAAAACCTGCACTAACCCATTCCCAACCCACTCCAAAATTTTCACCAATGACGGGACTTGTCATACTTTCTGCAATGTTTAAGCCCAGTGTTAGGTTTGTTTTTACCGTATCTAGGGGGGTTGCCATGGTATAACCGTCGACATGTGTTCTTAGTTGCTCAACAGAATAGCCATCAATGGTAAAGCTACTAAAGATTACAGAGAGTGTATCAACAAAATTTAACGGTAAGGTCATTAGTTCAAGTGGTGGTAACCACGATGTCATTTGTACCGGAAATGAAATCAATAGCATGACATAAGCGGCCATTGCAGGGTTGAAAGGGTTATGACCTAGACCTCCGTATAGTTGCTTTACGACAATGACGGCAAAAGATACACCGATAACAGTGATCCACCACGGCGCTATGGCGGGTAAACTAATCCCCAGTAATACCGCCGTTAAAATAGCGCTGCCATCAAATAGTTGCGCCTTGATATTTTTCTCCCGTAAAGATAAAACGGTAAATTCTGCTATTAATGCGGTGATCACAGCGAGTGATATATGGATTAAATTACCCCAGCCAAAAAAATACCACTGGGCAAATACACCGGGAATAGTGGCGTAAATGACCATACGCATTATTGATGATGTTTCACTTTGAACATGATTATGTGGTGAGCTTGCTATCCAGAAGGCCATAATTTTACGTCAACTCTGATTTTACGGGTTTGTTGGTTATTTCTTCGCTAGTATTAGCCGTTGATTTTGATTGTTGCTGGGCAAGTTTACGGGCTTTCGCCTTTGCAATTGCTGCAGCAATTTTAGCTTTTTTATCATCAGTTGGAACGAGCATATCAGCCTGGTTTGCTTGTGCGTCTGTATCGATGACAATGTTATTATCAAGGGTTAAGTCGCTATCATCTGCGCTATTGTTATTTTTTTCAGCTAGCTTACGGGCTTTAGCTTTTGCAACCGCCTTGGCAATTTTAGCTTTTTTATCATCAGCTGGAACGAGCATATCAGTCTGGTTTGCTTGTGCGTCTGCTTCGACGACAATGTTATTATCAAGGATTAAGTCGCTATTATCTGCGCTATTCGTATTTTTTTCAGCAAGCTTGCGGGCTTTCGCCTTTGCAACCGCCTTGGCAATTTTAGCTTTTTTATCATCAGCTGGAACGAGCATATCAGCCTGGTTTGCTTGTGCGTCTGCTTCGTTAACAATGTTATTATCAAGGGTTAAGTCGCTATCATCTGCGCTATTCTTATTTTTTTCAGCTAGCTTACGGGCTTTCGCCTTTGCAACAGCATTGGCAATTTTAGCTTTTTTATCATCAATTGCCGGTGGAACATCTCCCAGCGCACTTTGTGGTTCTGATTTATAAGTTGCCGTATTTTGTTGCGCTGCTAGCTTTTTCGCTTTCGCTCTTGCAATAGCTGCGCTCACTTGACTTTTTTGTTCATTTTCTACCGATGGTGCTTCTGTCTGTGCAGTGAAATTTTCACTACCTTGGGTTTGTTGAGCTTTTTTCGCTTTAACTCGAGCTAAGGCGGCAGCAACCGCTGATTTTTCTGTTTTTGCTTCGCTGGTACCTGAGTTCATCCGCGCTTTACGTGCTTCTGCTGCTGCTTTGTGTTTTTCTTCTCGTGCTATTTTATCTCTGGCTAAACGCTCTTTTCGTGCTTCAAATCTTACCTTTGCATGTTCAGCTTTTAGATCAAGTTGTTTTTGTTGACGAATTTCAGATTTTGCTACTCGGTAATAATGCACCAAGGGGATCTGGCTCGGACAAACATAGGCACAAGCACCACATTCAATACAATCAAATAAGTTTAATTTATCAAGTTGTTGGTGATCTTTTGCTTTAGCGCTCCACTGTAACTCTTGTGGTAACAATTGGCTGGGGCAGACATCACTACACTGGCCACATCTGATACACTCAACCTCTTTTGTGCCGGTTGAATAAGGTGATGATATTTCCTGCTCACTCGGTGCAAGTATACAATTGGTTGTTTTTACAACGGGAACTTGATCTGTGGGTAAGCTATAGCCCATCATTGGACCACCCATAATGATATGCTTTTTATCTTTATTGGGGTAACCACATTGTTCGAGCAAGAAGCCTACGGGGGTGCCGAGTAATGACCAGACATTCTGTGGCTTCTGTAAAGCTTGGCCACTGACAGTGACCACTCTCTTAATTAATGGAATATCGTTTATTACCGCATCAGCTATCGCAAAGCAAGTGGCAATGTTTTGCATAACAATACCCATAGAACTTGGGAAAACGCCTGAAGGAACCTCTTGACCTGTTAATATTTGAATTAACTGTTTTTCACCGCCAGTAGGATATTTAGTTGGCACTACACACACTTGAATTTTTTCATTATTAGCGGTTGCTTGCTGAAGTACTTTTATCGCTTCAGGTTTATTATTTTCAATACCAATGAGGATATGTTCTGGTGAAAGAAGACGGTCAAGTATATTAATGCCATCAAGAATTGATGGGCTGTGCTCGCGAATTAATAAATCGTCAGCACTAATATAAGGTTCACATTCAGCGGCATTAATAATAAGGAATTGTATTTTGTCTCTAGTACTTATTTTAACTTGTGTAGGAAAACCAGCACCTCCCATGCCTGATATACCGGCTGAGGAAATTTTATCAATTATTTCATTATGGCTTAATTTACTTACATCAGTACATATATGACGTTCTTGCCATGTATCTTCTCCGTCTGGCTTAATAAATAAGCATAATTCGCTTAGGCCTGAGGGATGAGCAATAACGGCATTTTTAATGGCAGTAATAGTGCCACTCGTAGGAGCGTGAATAGGAACAGCCATAGGATGCATACTCTGGGTGAGTGCTTGCCCCTTAAGTACTTTATCACCTACTTTTACCCGTAAATCTGCAGCAATACCTATGTGTTGCTGTAATGGCAGTATTAGCTGTTCAGGTATGCTAACCGCTCTGATAGGCTTATCAGTGGTTAAGAACTTCTGTTCTGGTGGATGTATACCGCCATGAAAAGTCCAAAAATTAGCGCGCTTTATACGTTCAATAACTGATCCCACGAATCCTCACCTAATCAAGCTGTACCACAGGTATATTATTAAGATCCCATTGCCAGTTTTGTGGTGTTTTAGCGATAGGTATCATTATTATGCAATCAACCGGACAAGGGTCTATACATAAGTCACAGCCAGTACATTCGTCGGCTATTATAGTGTGCATCTGTTTGGTCGTACCTAAGATTGCATCAACAGGACAAGCTTGAATACATTTAGTACAACCAATACAGTCTTCTTCAATAATAAAAGCAACTTTAGGAGAATTGTCTGTATCATGGTTTTCGTCAAGAGGTGGTGGTTCAACCCCCATTAAGTCTGCTATTTTTTTGATGGTATCTTCGCCGCCAGGTGCGCATTTGTTAATAGCCTCACCGTTAGCGACTGCTTCAGCATAAGGTTTACAACCGGGGTAACCGCATTGGCCACATTGCGTTTGTGGTAAAATAGCATCAACCTGCTCGGCAAGAGGGTCGCCCTCAACGTGAAATTTTACAGAGGCAAAGCCAAGAATGGCGCCAAAGACTAATGCCATACAGCCAAGTACTAGTATTGCTAATAGGGTGGTCATTACAACTTCACCAATCCAGTGAAACCCATAAAGGCAAGTGACATTAAGCCAGCGGTTATCATAGCGATAGCGGAACCTTTAAAAGGTTTTGGGATATCAGCATTAGCAAGTTTTTCGCGCATCGCTGAAAACATAATAAGTACAAGAGAAAAACCGACAGCCGCACCAAAGCCATAAACAATCGACTCAAGAAAATTATGTTGCTCATAAATATTTAATAAAGCAACACCTAATACCGCGCAATTAGTGGTAATCAAAGGCAAGAAAATACCCAGTAAACGGTATAAGTTGGCACTGGTTTTATGTACGACCATTTCGGTAAATTGTACAACAACAGCAATGACTAAAATAAACATCATAGTTGTTAGATATTCGAGTCCCAGAGGAGTAAGAATATAGGTATTTACGATGTAGCTGAGTAACGAAGCAATAGTCATTACAAAGGTGGTGGCAAATGACATACCGATTGCAGTTTCAGTACGTGAAGACACCCCCATAAATGGGCATAAACCTAGGAACTTTACGAGAACAAAGTTATTGACTAATACTGTGCTAACTAACAGCAGTAGATAATCTGTCATTTGAAAATTAATTTTATGAGATAATTCACGCTATTATCCGACTTTATTAGTCAGATGACAACCGCTCAATGCCTTAATTTTTATTGCATATGCACTATCTTCTTGCCATGCTTGGCCTTTATTAAGATGGAACGTTTAGCTTTAAGTTATACTCAATTAAATCGCTTCAGGCTTTCCTAAATAAAAACCTTGGCAACCATCGATAAATAATTTTTCTAAAGTAAACTTTTCTTCTTGGCTTTCAACACTTTCAGCTAGAACAGTGATACTGAGACGATGAGCAAGATCGACCATTAATCTGATGAAGTACTGGTTGTTTTTATCATCATCAATATCACGTGTATAAGTACTATCCATTTTAATAAAGTCAGGTTTAAGGTCGCGGAAAAATTTAAAAGAGGTTAAACCCACACCAAAACGCTCAACAGTAATACGAGAACCGACTCTGTGGATCATATCAATAAAACGCTTACTGGTTTTAATGTTTTGTTGGAGGCCGTATTCCGTTATCTCAAAGATCAATTTCGCAGCAATAGTTGCTTCTTTCAATAAACGACGTTCAAGCCAAATTAAAAAATGTTCGTCATGAATACTACGTGAACTGATGTTGATGCCAAAAAATTGGTCATGTAAATTTTTTGTTTTAATTTCACTGATCACTTTTTCGATAATCATTTTGTCAACAGCCATCATTTTATCAAGCTTTTCCGCCATAGCTATAAAAGAAGCGGTGGGTAACATTTCATCAGTTGAATTTAAAAAGCGGGCAAGAATTTCACCATAGACTTTATTGTTACGGCTATTAGGTTTTATCGGTTGGACAAGTAATTTAACCCGTTGGTTTTCTAATACGCTGTCTATTTCTTGACGCCAATTTTGGTTGCCATAATTCGCACTAGAGCTATGTAAAATGTCACTGTCGCTTTGCGAATACCAAGAATTTAGTTGTTGAGTTTGTGCAATACTGATGCCGGTATCAGCGAGTGCCAGTAATTCGCCAAGTGGTTTGTCTTTCTCGAAATAGACTAACCCAGTGTAGCCAACTGAATCTAAATCTGATGATTGTTGGTAAGCGTTAAACTTACTGGATATTTCATTCGCAGCGTTTTCAGCTTCTTTTAATGTTACGTTAGGAAGCAAAGTGGCAAAGTCAGAACTATTAAGTCGATAAACATTTGCACCTCGGTAGGTTGCAGTAACGCTTTTGATAATGTCGGCAACTTTGCAAATATAATTATCACCTTCACTGTAACCGTGTATTTGATTTATCGTTTGCAGTTCAGAACAGCGTGTTATCGCTAAGACACCAAATTCAACCTGGTTTTCATCATTAGCAAAAAACTGAATAAAGCGATTACGGTTTTCTAATTTTGTAAGAGGTTCTATATAAGCTTGCTTTTCAAGTGCACTGGCATCATTAACATGCGCGGAAAGTAATGCCTCGACTTTTTTTAGTCCATGAGTTAATTCAGGCATGTCGATAATTTCATCACCAGCCTCAAGTTTATTCATCGATATAACTTGAGCAATACCCTGTTTTATTTTGTTGTTAACCACAAAAACAAGCTTTTTAGTGTGTTTAACACTTAACGTACAAGCAATAACAATAATGATAAGGCTGGCTAAAATAGATACCAGCATTATTTTAAAGATCAATGTCGCGGCATCATTACTGTTTATTTGATAACTAACGGTCGTATTAGATGGGTGAGTAAATACGACTATGGGTGGGGAAATATAAGAGACAAGCAGGTTGGTGTTTTCTACTTTATAATTAACTATTTCTTTGTTTTGTTGTTGTAGGGAAAATAATTGAAAATCAGCTAGATTAACTAAGTGTTTAACTTGTTCTAATTGGTTGGTCTTATCTGATGTGTCGATAATAGCTGAAATAGAGTTTTGCATCATTAATTGCTTACTCGAGAGTGAGGTAGCAAAGAAATAACTCACCATAACAACAATAAGAATATTAAAAAACATCCCTAAAATGACGTTGCGCATTAATAATTGAGAATAGCTATACATAATATGTTGATTTACTGAAAAGTTAGGCCCACTTCAATTTATAGCATGCTTGATAAAAAATTACTAACTTACTGTTATTTAGAGCGATATATAATGTAGGCGTTAATGAGCTCTATAACTTAAGGTTTTATTGCTTATCCTATCAATTAGGCTTGCGATTCGGCGGTAGTCGCTATATAATTGACCTAGCTTAAATATAATAATATTTCACTGAAATTAATTTTTTGGCTATTGCTTAAAGCAAAGTTAGAAGATAATTTTATATTGTTGTATCGATTTGACGGCTTATTTTATAAGTCACTAGGTTAAATCAACATCGTGGGTTCAGTGTAATAAGCCCCGCGTATTGGGGCTTTTTCGTATCTGGGACATTTGTTCAGCACGATAAGCTTTAAGAATTGCTGGGCTATAAGCCCTTTTTTTGTATCTGGATGTTGATACATGAAGACAAAGTAAGATTTTATTTGGAGAAAATGATTGGCTAAGTTTGAACATAAATTAACAGACATGTTACGTCCTGCTGTTGAAGAAGTTGGTAAGGAATTATTAGGCATTGAGTATATTAGTGCTGGTAATAACTCAGTATTACGTTTGTTTATCGACCATGAGAATGGCATTGATGTTGATGATTGTGCTGAAGTTAGCCGTCAAGTAGGCGCTATTCTTGACGTTGAAGACCCTATCGGCAGTGAGTTTAATTTAGAAGTTTCGTCACCCGGTTTAGACCGACCGTTATTTGATAAACCACACTATGAAGCAGTGATTGGTGAAATTATTGAAGTAAAATTATCTATACCATTAAACGGTCGCCGCAAATTTAAAGGTCGCTTAGCTGCCGTTGAAAACGATACTTTAGTAGTAACGGTCGACAGTGAAGACTATGAATTAGTGCTTGGTAATATTGTTAAGGGCAATTTGGTTTTTAATCATAATAAAAAAAGCTAAGCAAATAATAACAATAAAATAAAAATACGTAGTTGTTCAACGTCATTACATAAATAGTTGAACTGTTCAGAAACGATTAAAAAGGCTAAGTAGCATGAGTAAGGAAATATTACTGGTTGTAGATGCCGTATCTAACGAAAAAGCATTACCCCGTGAAAGCATTTTTGAAGCAATGGAAACCGCTTTAGAAACAGCAACAAAGAAAAAATATGAAGGTGACATTATTGTTCGTGTTGCTATTGACCGTACTAATGGTGAATTTGATACTTTCCGACGTTGGTTGGTTGTTGCCGATGACGCCGTAGCAGAAAACCCATTTGCAGAAATGAGTTTGTCAGCTGCACAGTACGACAATGAAGAGTTGCAGTTAGGCGATTACATTGAAGATCAAATTGAATCAGTTAAATTTGACCGTGTAACTACGCAAACAGCAAAACAAGTTATTGTTCAAAAAATTCGTGAAGCAGAACGTGCTCTTATTGTTGAAGCTTACCAAGAACAAATTGGCGAACTAGTGACAGGTGTTGTTAAAAAAGCCAGTCGCGATAGCATCATTATTGATTTAGGTAATAATGCAGAGGCGGTTATCTACCGTGACGATATGTTACCTCGTGAAACATTCCGTCCAGGGGATCGTGTTCGTGGTTTGTTATACGAAATTAAAACAGAAACGCGCGGCGCACAATTATTAGTGACTCGTTCTAAGCCTGAAATGTTAATTGAACTTTTCCGCGTAGAAGTGCCAGAAATTGGCGAAGAGATGCTAGAAATTAAGGGCGCTGCTCGCGATCCAGGTTCACGTGCAAAGATTTCTGTAAAATCTAATGACAAGCGTATTGACCCAGTAGGTGCTTGTGTTGGTATGCGTGGTTCACGTGTGCAAGCCGTTTCAACTGAGCTTGGTGGTGAACGTGTTGATATCGTTTTATATGACGATAACCCAGCACAATATGTTATCAACGCAATGGCTCCAGCTGAAGTTGCATCAATTATTGTTGATGAAGACAAAGGCACCATGGATATTGCTGTTGAAGAAGGCAATTTAGCGATGGCCATTGGTCGTAGTGGTCAAAATATCCGTTTAGCTAGCCAATTAACTGGCTGGGAATTAAACGTGATGACTGTTGCTGACATGAACGAGAAGCATCAAGCCGAAAACGATAAAGTTATTTCATTGTTTACAGATAACTTAGATATCGATGATGATTTTGCTAACTTATTAGCAGAAGAAGGTTTTGCTACGTTAGAAGAAATCGCTTACGTACCAGCAGCTGAAATGTTAGAAATTGACGGTATGGATGAAGATATTGTTGAAGCGCTTCGTGAACGTGCCAAAGCGGCATTAACGACTCGTGCATTAGCAAGTGAAGAATCTCTTGAAAATGCAGAACCAGCAGCTGATTTATTAGCGCTAGACGGTTTAGAACGTCACTTAGCATTTGTATTAGCAAGTCGTGGTGTAATTACCCTTGAAGACTTAGCTGAACAAGGCGTTGACGAAATTGCCGATATTGAAGAATTAGATGAAACCAAAGCGGGCGAGTTAATTATGGCTGCGCGTAATATTTGTTGGTTTAACGAAGAATAATTCCCGGGAGAATATAGTAGATGTCAAACACAACTGTAGCAGAACTTGCTCAAGAAATTGGTACACCGGTGGACCGCTTAGTTAGCCAATTGGCTGACTCTGGCGTGAATAAATCCGCGACCGATTCCGTATCACAAGATGAAAAAGAAGCATTGTTAGACCACTTGAAAAAGCAACATGGTGACGACTCAACAGCCGGACCATTAAAAATGACGCTTAACCGTAAATCTAAATCAACGTTAACGATGGGACATGGCAGTAAAGCTAAGTCAGTTAATGTTGAAGTGCGTAAAAAACGCACTTATGTTAAGCGCAGCGAAGTTGAAGAACAACAGCAAGCAGAAGCTGAAGCTAAAGTAGCAGCAGAAGCTGAAATCGCCGCTCAAGCAGCTGCTGAAGCAAAAGCAATTGCTGATGCTAAAGAAGCAGAAAATGGTAAAGCAGTTGCTGCAGCAAAAGCTGAAGCAGAAGCTGAGCGTAAAGCAGCGGCAAAAGCCGAAGCCGAAGCTAAAGC
>NZ_JACGVR010000013.1:0-117964 GCF_014077325.1 Colwellia sp. BRX8-5 | reverse complement strand
AAAGGGATAAGCCTCAGTCATCCTGATACCACATCCGTCATCATGATACCACATCCGACGTGCTGATTCCACATCCGTCAACCTGAGACCACAGCCGTCGCCATCCTGATACCACACCCGTCATCCTGAACTTGTTTCAGGATCTCGTCGTTAACAACACAAAAGCATATACTGAAATAAATTCAGTATGACGGTAAAGGGATAAGCCTCAGTCATTCTGATAACACCTCCTTGATCCTGATAACACGTCCGTCGTCATCCTGATACCACCTCCGTCATCCTGAACTTGTTTCAGGATCTCGTCGTTAACAACACATAAAGCAGATACTGAAATAAATTCAGCATGACGGTAAAGGGATAACTAGACACTGTTAGTCTGAACCCAGGCTATTATTTTGATACTAACTTCATCATCCTGATACCACCTCCGTCATCCTGATACCACCTCCGTCATCCTGAACTTGTTTCAGGATCTCGTCGTTAACAACACAAAAAGCAGATACTGAAATAAATTCAGCATGACGGTAAAGGGATAACTAGACACTGTTAGTCTGAACCCAGGCTATTATTTTGATACTAACTTCATCATCCTGATACCACCTCCGTCATCCTGAACTTGTTTCAGGATCTCGTCGTTGACAACACAAAAATCAGATACTGAAATAAATTCAGCATGACGATAAAGGGATAAGGCTCAGTCATTTTGATAACACCTTCGTTCTTTCTACACAGAAAAGCCGGATAAGTAATTAACTTATCCGGCTTTTATAAAATAAAATGAACGCTTCTAAAAGCGTTCTTTATAAAGGTTACTCAGCTAAAGGACGCATATGAGGGAACAAAATAACATCTTTGATCGTTGGTGAGTCAGTAAACAGCATCACTAAACGGTCAATACCAATACCTTCACCCGCAGTTGGCGGTAAACCATATTCAAGCGCTTGAATATAGTCTTCATCATAATGCATCGCTTCATCGTCACCAGCATCTTTGCCTTCAACTTGGTTGCGGAAACGTGCTGCTTGGTCTTCTGCGTCATTAAGCTCAGAGAAGCCATTCGCTAATTCACGGCCACCAACGAAAAATTCAAAACGGTCAGTAATAAATGGGTTGTCATCATTACGACGTGCTAATGGTGAAACTTCCCAAGGGTACTCTGTAATGAAAGTAGGTTGATCAAGCATATGCTCAGCAACTTCTTCAAATATTTCACAAATGTATTTACCTGGGCCCCATACTTTTGATGCTTCTGTTTCTTTAACACCAACAGTTTTGGCCATAGCTTTAAGTGCGTCGAAGTTTGCTTCTGGGTTACGTAAAATGTTTTCGTCTAGGTCGTTACCGTATAATAAAATAGCATCAACCATAGATAAGCGCGTAAACGATTTTCCAAAGTCATAAAATTTCTCTTCAACGACTTCGCCATCACTATTTTTAACTGTGTTACGAATAACAGAGCTACCTAGTACGTTTTCAGCAAGAGTACGTAACATATCCTCAGTGATATTCATTAAATCAATGTAATCTGCATAAGCTTGATAGAATTCAATCATAGTGAATTCTGGGTTATGACGTGAAGATAAGCCTTCGTTACGGAAGTTACGGTTAATTTCGAATACTTTTTCAAAACCACCAACGACTAAGCGCTTTAAATAAAGCTCAGGGGCAATACGCATATACATTTGAATGTCTAAGGCATTATGAAAAGTTTCAAAAGGTTTAGCCGTTGCGCCACCAGGAATAGTTTGTAACATTGGCGTTTCAACTTCCATGAAACCACGAACAGTTAAAAACTGACGAATACCTTCAACAATTTTTGAACGAATAAGGAAAGTATTACGCGTTTCTTCATTGATGATTAAATCAACATAGCGTTGACGATACTTAGTTTCAACATCAGATAAACCGTGGAATTTTTCAGGTAACGGGCGCAATGACTTAGTGAGTAATTGATATTCGTCCATATTGACATATAAATCGCCTTTACCAGACATATGCATAGTGCCGGTAACACCGATAATATCGCCGATATCTAAAGTGCCCCAACGCTCTTTAATATCTTTTTGCACTGTTTTATGTGCATAAGCTTGGATGCGACCAGACATATCTTGTAGTACCAAAAATGGCCCACGCTTAGCCATAACTCGACCAGCAATACTATAGGTTGCTGTTTCAGCTTCAAGTGTTTCTTTATCTTTCTCACCATGCTCAGCTTGTAAATCAGCAGCGTAGTGTTTTCGGTCAAACTTGTTTGGGTGGCCATTAGCCGGACAGTTTTCACGAATTTTCGCTAATTTACCGCGACGTTCGGCGATTAATTTGTTTTCATCTTGCTGATTTACTTGTGCTTGGTCGGTCATTTTTTTTCTCGTTAACTTTTTAAGTTTTGATTGTCGAACCTTGCCACGCAAGGCTCTTCTACTTTATAAACCAGATTTTAGGCTGGCTTCTAAAAATTTGTCTAAATCGCCATCTAAAACTGCTTGGGTATTTCGATTTTCAACGCCTGTGCGTAAATCTTTAATTCGGCTGTCGTCTAAAACGTATGAGCGTATTTGACTACCCCAGCCAATGTCAGATTTACCATCTTCTAATTCTTGCTTGCCTTCATTTTTCTTTTGCATTTCCATTTCAAAGAGCTTAGCTTTTAACAACTTCATCGCCGTTGCACGGTTCTTATGTTGAGAGCGGTCAGCTTGACAAGCGACAACAGCGCCCGTTGGAACATGGGTAATACGAATAGCTGAATCAGTTTTATTAACATGTTGACCACCAGCGCCCGAGGCACGAAAGGTATCAATACGTAAATCAGCAGGATTAATATCGATTTCAATATTATCGTCAATCTCAGGATAAATAAATGCCGAAGCAAATGAGGTATGACGACGACCACTGGAATCAAATGGTGATTTTCTTACTAAGCGATGAACACCTGTTTCTGTACGTAACCAGCCATAAGCGTATTCACCGGTATACTTAATCGTACACCCTTTAATACCGGCAACATCACCGTCAGTCACTTCAATCGCTTCTGTTTTATAACCGTGTGCTTCACCCCAACGCAAATACATACGCATTAACATTTCAGCCCAGTCTTGTGCTTCAGTGCCACCAGAGCCCGATTGAATATCTAAATAACAGCTATTTTCGTCATGTTCACCAGAAAACATCCGGCGAAATTCTAATTTTTCTAAACTTTTTTCTAGCGCTTGAATTTCATCGCTCGCATCGTTAAAGGTTTCTTCGTCGTCTTCTTCTAGAGCAAGTTCAACTAAACCTTCAACGTCTTCACAGCCTCGATCCATTTCATCAATGGTTTCAACGATGGCTTCAAGAGAAGAGCGCTCTTTACCGAGTGCTTGTGCTCGTTCAGGATCATTCCAAACTTCAGGTGACTCTAATTCACGCACCACTTCAACCAAACGTTCTGATCTTTGGTCGTAGTCAAAGATACCCCCGAAGCATATCTGTACGCTCGCGGATGTCTTTAATCTTGTTTAATACCGGGTTAGCTTCAATCATAGTTTATAATTTTACATCGCAAATTTGGCGTCAAGATGCACGCCCGAAAGAATAAAATAAAATAGTCGCGCATTATAGCGTAATTTCATCGCTAAATAAACGATTTAACTGACTAAACTGGCTGAAAATAAAGCAATGAATCGCCAGGCTTTTATTCAAGGTATTCCACAATAAATTGCACACTTTGCTTGCCACGAAATTCATTAATATCGAGACGGTAAGCAAG
Source organism: Colwellia sp. BRX8-5 (assembly GCF_014077325.1). NCBI lineage: Bacteria > Pseudomonadati > Pseudomonadota > Gammaproteobacteria > Alteromonadales > Colwelliaceae > Colwellia > Colwellia sp. BRX8-5. The sequence continues at coordinate 114,216 of NZ_JACGVR010000013.1, read as the reverse complement.
GTGGACTTGTTGAGTTTGATGGTCAGGCCAACGGCTTAAGTCAACATTAAAAGCGATAGCATCAAAAACTTGCCCCGCTTTTTCAACAACCAGTTTCAGATGTTTCTGGCCGACAATGCGTTGCTGAACCAACTTAAATTTATCGTCAAATAAAGGTTCGATAAAGTTTTGTCCCCAAGGGCCAGAATCACGTAATAGCTGAGCAAAAGATAAGGTCATTTCATTGGTGGGTAGTTCGCCATCGGAGGCGAGCGTACCTTTGAGATCGTCACTGCTTAACCAAAGCTCGGCATATTGATTTAATAAGCGCTGAAATTCTTCAAAGTTTTCTTCTGCTATTGATAAGCCAGCTGCCATGGCGTGACCACCAAATTTAATAATGATATTTGGGTGCTGCGTGTCAATATGTTCCAGTAAATCTCTAATATGTAAACCAGGAATAGAGCGTGCGGAACCTTTAATTTCACTGGTTTTTCCTGTTTTCTCAAGAGAAAGGTCATCACTCGTGCCAGCAAAAACAATACTGGGTCGGTGATACTTTTCTTTTAAACGACCAGCAACAATACCGATAACCCCCTGATGCCAATCTTTTTGAAACAAAGAAATCGCGTGCGGTAAGTTATCATCAGAAAAATTTAAGCTTTTCAGCACTTGTTCTGCTTCTTGCTGCATGCCCTGCTCGATTTCTCGGCGCGACTTATTTAAATCATCAAGATCAGCAGCCATTACTCGAGCAGAAGCAAGGTCTTTGGCAAGCAAACAATTAATACCGTAAGACATATCGTCTAAACGCCCTGCGGCATTTATTCTTGGACCCAAAGCAAAACCAAAATCACTAGCAACTATCTTTTTCTGATCTTTACCGGCTATTTCGAGCAATGCTTGAATGCCTGGGCGCGTAACTCCCGCACGAATTCTTTTCAAGCCTTGTTCAACCAAAATTCGATTATTGTTGTCAAGAGAAACAACATCGGCTACGGTCCCCAAGGCAACTAAGTCAAGGAGTTGAGCAATATTAGGCTCTGCTATTTTTTTGTCAACGAACCAGTTCTTCTCACGTAAATATTTACGCATTGCCATCATAAAATAAAAAGCAACACCAACACCCGCCAGCGCTTTACTGGCGAAGTCACAGCCAACTTGGTTTGGATTAATAATAGCGTCGGCATCAGGTAGTGTCATGCCCGGTAAGTGATGGTCGGTAACAATAACACCTAATCCTAAAGACTTGGCTTTAGCGACGCCGGCAACACAACTAATACCATTATCAACGGTTATTAATAGCTCAGCGCCTTGCTTAGCAGCTATTTCGACAATTTCAGGTGTTAAACCATAACCATATATAAATCGATTAGGTACTAGGAATTGATAATTATCACAGCCAAACAAACGTAAAGCTTCCATCATTAATGCAGTGCTAGTCGCACCATCTGCATCAAAATCCCCAATAATGGCAATGTTTTTATTCGCGACTAAGCCTTCATATAAAACCTCACAGCCTTGATTAATCCCTTTTAAACTTTCAATGGCACAGAGTTGGCTGACATTAAGTTCGAGTTCAATTGCCTTATCAATACCGCGGCTGGCATATATCTGCTTAATAAGTGGATGAAGATGATTGGGAAGATGGTTATCTTCAACTTTGACACGGCGTACTATTTGCTTTTGCATAAGGAGAGTTTCTGATGATTAATTCAAAGAGGTTAAGAGAGCAAAATGGCAGGCTATTTGGCCTGCCACTTAGGTTAAATCATTAACAAACGATTATAATTTATCCTGCCGCTTTCATCTGTTCAATTATAGCAACAAGCGCATCCGGTTCTTGATAGCCAGGTAACATCATACCGTTTTCTAAAATAACAGCCGGTGTGCCACTAACCCCAACTTGACGGCCAAAATCAAACTCATCTTCAATGGGTTTATCACATATACGTTGTGCAACATTTGAACCCATTTTAGCTTTTGTTAACGCATCTGCTGGATTTTCATGACACCAAATAGAGCGTAAATCTTTAAAGCCTTGAGAATATTGACCCGAACGGTCTTTCACACCTGAACGAGGGTAAGCTAAATAACGTACCGTAATACCTTTTTCATTATATTCATCCATTTGTTCATGCATCTTACGGCAGTAGCCACAAGTGATATCGGTGAATACGGTCACAACATGCTTTTCATTTTTTGCTGGATAGACAATCATCGCATCAGCAAACTTGTCCAGACCATCAAGTCGAACTTGCGCTAAACTTGCTTCTGAATAATTGACAACCTTGCCGCCTAAACCATAAAGTTTACCTTGAATGAAAAATTGACCATCGGCACTCGCATAGAATAAACCTTGGTTAGTGATAAGTTCAACTAAACCAGGCATAGCTGATGGTTTAACGGCATCAATTTCTAGGCCTAACATTAAACTAAGCTTTGCTTTTAATTGAACCGCATCGAATTGGGTAGGATTATTCATGGTAGATGTGGTGGTTGAGGCGCTACTTGCAACCACAGTCGGCTGCTCTACAGCAAACACTAAACCAGCAACACCGATACAAACCGCCGTAAGGGCAAGGGAAATTTTCTTAAACATTAATGACTTCCTAAAAGTAGAACTAACAATCGGTAATCTCAGTGATTACACAAGATTAATTGAGCTATATAACATGACCGTTTCTTAGTCGGTAAAATTACAGGGAATTGAAATAAAATGCAATAAACCTAGTCATATCACTCTATTAATAAGTGTAAACAGCCACTTTATAACGATATATATATTTTACTGCCTTGATATAAACTATCTGTTAAACTCTCGCAAAAATAGTGACCCTAATGTTAATCGGTCAATATCTTACTTCTAAGCTCAAAAAAGATGCTAAAGGCTACCTCATGAAAATTGGTTTATTTTACGGTTCTACCACTTGTTATACTGAAATGGCGGCGGAGAAAATTCAACAATATTTTGCTGACAAAGCAAAGTTCAAGACAGAGTTCGACGTTGAATTGTTTAATATCAAAGAGACACCACTAAGTAAGATTGACGATTTCGATCTGGTTATCATGGGTATTTCTACTTGGGATTATGGTCAAATTCAAGAAGATTGGGAGGGCCACTGGGATGATATCGCGACTTTAGATTTATCAGGAAAAATTATCGCCCTTTATGGCATGGGTGACCAAATTGGTTATACCGAGTGGTTTCAAGATGCGCTGGGCATGTTGCATGAACAAGTCATCGCCCAAGATGGTTTTGTTATTGGTTTTTGGCCCAACCAAGGTTATGAGTTTGAAGCCTCTAAAGCGCTCACCGAAGATAATAGTCAATTTGTCGGTTTGGCATTAGATGAAGACAATCAATACGAACAAAGTGATGAACGTATTGCATTGTGGTGTCAACAAATTCAAAGAGAAATAGCTGAGATTATTGAAAGTGAATAAAAACTAAAAATAAATAGCTTTAGCTTTAGCTAAATAGCCTGTTTCGCTTTATAATTCACGGCAATATTATCCTGACCGAAATTATACTTTATGTTTGAGCAATTTGACCTAGATTCAGCACTACTAGGCGGCATTACAAATGCTGGCTATAAAAAACCAACATCTATTCAAGAGTTGGTTTTACCTGTCGCCATGACAGGTAAAGATGTTTTAGCTTCAGCGCCAACGGGCACAGGTAAAACAGCTGCTTTTATATTACCTATCGCTCAACATCTGCTAGATTACCCGCGTAAAAGCCCAGGTTTTCCTCGGGTACTTATTTTGTCACCAACGCGCGAGCTTGCTATTCAAACCAGTGAGCAATGTACACAATTAACTGAATTAACTGATATTAAAACTGGGTTGATCACTGGTGGTGTTAGTTATGACAGCCATAAAGATGTCTTAACTAAGAACACCGATATTCTAGTTGCTACGCCAGGCCGTCTACTTGAATATCTTGAATCAGAACAATTTGAAGCCCGCGACATTGAAATTCTTGTACTTGATGAAGCTGACCGTATGCTTGATATGGGTTTCTCTGATGCGATTAACCGTATTGTTGGTGAAGCTCGCTGGCGTAAGCAAACCATGCTTTTCTCAGCAACCCTCGAAGGTGCGGGTGTTTTACGTTTTTCAAAAGAAGTACTTAACGAGCCAGTATTTTTAGAGTCTCACCCATCACGAAAAGAAAAAGCCAAAATTCACCAATGGCTTCATTTAGCAGATGACAAAGAACATAAATTTAAATTATTAATCAACTTGTTAAAACAAGAAGGCTTTGAACGCACGGTTGTTTTTGCCAACAAACGTGAAACGGTCCAGCATTTGTCAGGAAAACTCTACGCTGAAGAAATCCCCTGTGCTTGGCTTGAAGGTAAAATGCCACAAGACAAACGTAATCATGCCATTAACCGTTTACGCTCAGGTATGGTAAAAGTATTGGTTGCTACTGATGTTGCTGCTCGTGGTTTAGATATTGATGACATTACTCATGTTATTAACTTTGATATGCCACGCAAAGCAGATATTTATTTACATCGTATTGGTCGTACAGGCAGAGCGGGTAATAAAGGTACGGCTATCTCTTTAGTTGAAGCACACGATATGCCTGTCATTGCCAAGATTGAACGTTACATGGACGAGCGTTTATCACGTCGAAATATTGAAGGCTTAAAACCACAATATAAAGAGTCTAAAGTTGCCTTGAAAAAACCTAAGATCAAAATTAGTAAATCACAGAAAAAAGCTAAGGCGAAAAAACAAGCAAAACGTGCAAACAAAAAGAAATAAAGGTAGAGTAGAAAATATAGGAGGGTTTTCTAGTTTTGAAAGCCCTGATTATCATATTGATTTGTTAGGTAAAGTAAGTTTTACTTGATAATAAAAAACCGTTTGCTATTACGCTAGGATGCACGGCATGGTCGAATAAATATATCGATGTTTGCGTGAATTGAATGAAGACAAAATATTTATTATGGCTAAAATACAATATAATAATGAAATAGAAGTGCAGGCCAAGTATTGGCTATCTCGCATTGAACAAGGATTATCGCAACAAGAGCGACAAGCTTTTGTTGCTTGGGTTAATCAAGAAAACAATCATCACTTAGCCCTTCATAAGTACTCACCTTCGACCAAAATTTCTAAGTTACTTGCCGAGTTTAATGGTTTATTTCCTTTAGAAAAAAAACATTCTCCTCACTCTAAAAAATTATTCATGCAATTATCAATGGCTGCCAGTGTTATTTTCTTTGGTATCATTACCAGTGAGTTTTTTTTAAATAAACCAATATTTTCGTTTTTTCAATCAACGTCATCTGAAGTTATTTATGATCAATTTTCAACAAAAATAGGCGAGCATAAAAAAGTGACCTTACCCGATGGTTCAAATGTCGAGTTAAACACTGATAGTTTACTCACTATTAGCTTCAGTGAAGAACATCGTCAATTAAATTTGATCAAAGGCGAAGCCTCTTTTGAAGTCGCAAAAGATAAATTACGCCCCTTTAGTGTCACGTCTGGGCAACAATCATTTACCGCTTTAGGCACCATTTTTAATGTACAAAAAAGCGATAATAATCAGTTAGAGTTAATTGTTACCGAAGGGCGAGTATTAATCGCTGATTCGAATGAAGCATTACCGGCATTAACGAAAAAAATAGCCAGTACGGTTCAATTTCCGCAAAAAAATAGCATTATAGTTGCAGGTGAAAAATCGACTATAATCAACAAAATTCAATCACCGACAAATAAAATTTCATCACTCACTTTATCTCAGGAACTTTCCTGGAAAAAAGGCATACTTATTTTTGATGGTGAATCACTGGCCACTGCACTTGATGAAATTAGTCGCTATACCGATGTTAAATTTACCATTAAAGATAAAGCGCTTGCCCAAATGAAAGTGTCCGGTTATTTTAAGTCAGACGATGTTGGTACTTTATTAGATTCAATTAGCTATAATTTCGACCTAAAATATACCAAGACAAGTCACAACACTGTAGTTATCACCAAAGCAACTGACGCCATAATTTAATGGTCAACGCCTCAAATAGGCTATAGATAAGTACAATGAATAAAAATTATAAATAGAAGGTGAGCTTTCTGTATTCAACGATCACAATCAAAGCACTAGTTGACACCTTGCTAAACTATTTATTTAAAGAAAGAAAAAAACAGCAACACCGTGCCGTTTTAACAAAACTATTGACACATTTTTTTTGTTCATTCTTTATTATTTTTCCATTATCTTTTAGTTTAACCACTCAAGCTAAAGTACAAGCTATTGCACCCAATATAACGCACTTTACTGTCGCCGCTCAATCCGTTGATCAAGCATTAATTAAACTTGCCCAGCAGGCCGATCAGACCATTATATTTTCTTATGATTTAACCCGAAGTTTTAACAGTAATGCCATAGAGGGTTATTACTCAGTTTCTTTGGCTTTGAGGAAGCTCCTTAAAAACACGGGGCTTCATGCAGAAATAAATAATAAAGGCCAATGGTCGATAAAGCAGAAAAATAACGTTACAGCGCAGAGCAAATCTAAACAAGAAATTAAGACCACAGAAAAAGTCAAAGCCATTGAAAAAATAGTTATTGTTGGTAGTCATATTAATGGCAGAACCGTAAAAGAGTTACCTGTTCCTGTTGATATTATATCTGCGGACACTCTGCGTAATAGTGGCCAGACTAACCTTGGTCAAATATTGCAAGCACTAGTACCTTCTTTTAATTTTTCTCGTTCAGCAATAAGTGATGGCAGTGACGTATTACAGCCAGCAACATTGCGTGGTTTAGGACCGGATCAGACACTGATTTTATTAAATGGTAAGCGTCGTCATCAAGCGAGTTTAATTCATATTAATAGCTCTGTTGGCCGAGGTACAGCTGGTACAGATATGAACGCCATTCCAGTAAGAGCCATTAAACGTATTGAAATTTTACGTGATGGTGCAGCCGCACAATATGGCTCGGATGCCATAGCGGGTGTTATTAATATTGTGCTAAACGATAGTAATGAGCAAGCGACCTTAATAACATCAGCTGGTGCTTATCAGCAAGGTGATGGTCAAGATTTTCAGCTATCTTATACGCAAGGTTTACCGCTGGGTGATGATGGCTTTATCAATGCCACATTAAGTTTAGTCGACCATCAAAGTACCAACCGCTCAGGTTTACATGGTGCCTGCCAATTTGGCCAGTGCACTCAATTGGACAATGGTCATTGGCAAACCGATGATCCTCGAGAGTTATCCGCTAACCGAGCAACATTTCGTATTGGCGACCCTTCGTATCAACAACTTTCTTTTGCCGCAAACAGTACATTTGAACTGAATAACGGGCAACTTTATGGCTTTTTAACCTATTCACATCGAGAAAACCAATCTGCCGCATTTTTTCGTCACAGCGCGAATAACAATGAAAACCCATTATTAAGTGATGGTCAAGCAACTATTCCTCAGGGTTATTTACCCAAAATAGATTCAGATATAAAAGATATGTCATACAATTTTGGCTATAAAGTGGCTTTCGATAATGACAGCGCCATTGATATTTCATATACCTATGGCAAGAACCAAATAGACTATACGACTAAAGATTCACTTAATGCTTCTTACGCTAACTATCTATTACAAACCAGTGACTTAACAGTAGATGAATTACGTGCTCAATTACCAAAGTCTGCTTTTGCTTACGGGCTATCCTTGTCACTTGAGACAGTAAATTTACTTTTTAGCCAAGACTATGAAAATTACTCACTCGCGTTAGGCGCAGAGTTTCGCCAAGAAATATACCAAATAATACCAGGTAACCCCTACAGCTTTCAGGATTATGATACCGACAATAATCAAGCATTGTTTGACCAAGATGCCGCTGGTGGTATTCAAGGTTTTCCGGGGGTTGCACCTGAACTTGCGGTTAACGAGAACCGTGATGTTGTTTCACTTTTTGCGGAGTCTGTGACCCAAATCAATGACTTTATCGAGCTCAGTGCGGCCATTCGTTATGATGATTATGATATATTTGGTAACAGCACCAATACAAAACTTGCGGTGCATTGGCAAGCACACCAGCAACTTATTTTGCGCGGAGCCTATAGCACAGGTTTTCGTGCACCTTCTATGCAGCAAATGTATTTCAATAATATCAGTACACAGTTTATTGTTGACGAAAGTGGCTCATTGTTGAGTGAGGAAGTGGAAACATTCAGAAATGATAGTACTTTGACCACTCGACTCGGGGTGCCTTCTTTAAAAGAAGAAGAATCTGACAACCTCAGTGTTGGCTTTATCTACAGCCCTACTGAAAATGTAGATATTAGCTTTGATTTTTATCAGATTGATATTGATAATCGTATTGTCATTAGTAGTAAATTGGGTATGGGAATATCACCTCTACTCGACCAAGCTTTTACTGAGGAGTCTGTTACCAAAGGACAGTTTTTCTTAAATGGCGCTGATACCGCAACTCAAGGCACAGATATTGTTGCTACTTGGCAGACTCAAGCTTTTGCTGGAGATATTAACTTCACCTTGGCGGCAAACTTTACCAATACTGAGGTAACCAAGTTATTTACACCTGATCACAGCACACTGCATACCATTAGCGTTGAAGAAATTTTTTCACAGCAAGATATTTCTATCATTGAAGAGTGGCAACCACGCAATAAAATAAGTGTAAACACCCTTTATAAAAACCAGCACTGGACCATCAATATATTGTTCAATCACTATGGTAAATATACGATAACCGATGGTGGTAAACAAACTTATGGCGCAGAGCTATTAACTGATATTAGCGTTAGCCATCAAATGTCAAAAAATCTTGCGGTCACTGTGGGTAGTCATAATTTATTTGATGTTATGCCTGACAAAAATCGTATAGGAAACTCTCGAGGAGGCACGATTGAAGATCAACAAGGTAATATCATTGTTGATAGCACAGGTGTATTCAAATATTCACGCCGATCAGCTCCTTTCGGTTTTAACGGCGCATATTTTTATGCAAGTCTGCAGTATGATTTTTAAGGGTGTGCTGTTAACACTTAATAATAGGTAACCGCTTTAATTTCACGTTTGGGTGAAGAAGCTAAATAAATATTATAAACATCTTCAAAGTCTAAACTTAACTCTGTGGTGTAACTGTCGCCAACAGGATAGCTTTTAATCACTTTAGCTGCGCGGATGACACCTTGAACTGACGCTGACACTTCATTTTTACCCATTATCAGTTGTGACATGGTCATTTCACCATTTATCTTTTGCCCATAAACTTGTTCTGCAAGTTCTGCATAAGCGGCAAGCTTTGAGGCATTAATCGCCATCAACATACGCTGCGTTTCATGTTGTGAGTTTTGCAAACTTATCGGCGCTTGGCCAATAGCATGTAACACAGGGAAGGTTTCAGGCTTAACACTTTGCCATTGTACGTGTTTGTCATAAACACTAGAACAGCTGGCAAGTAACAAAGCTAAACTACCAGCGGTTAATATATTAAGAATAATTTTTTTCATCATAAATACCAAAAGTTAGTCCTACATCAATATAAAAAACTAATTAACAATTTTAATTGAACGTTCGTCTTCTGCTAACATAACGCTGTTTCGAATGATTAATCCATCTTTTATCCGAACACTTTCATCTTGATTAATCTGTTCACCAATTACCCAGCTTGGAATAAAAGATTGTGCCGTGGCAACAACAACACGTGATTGCATACCAATCATCCGAGCATTAATCATCACACCATTTTCTTGTTCCATCATGGTACCGGTTACAACATAGTCAATAATCTGCCGCTCTGGCAGCTCTTTCCAGTCGCGACTAAAAACATAATCACCTTGAGCAGTGACACGAATATGTCCCGTCGTTTTAAAATCAATAACAACTAAACCATGGCGCTGTAATTCATGAACAAAGTTCTCTGATATTTGATTACCCAGCCAATTAGTTGACTCAAGGTTTTCTAATTCGACAAAAGAAGCTACCGCGATAGGTGTTTTAGGGTTTACAAAAGAGCTGCTTTCAAGCATCTGATAAGTAAGCCCTTTAACAACATCTGCTATCGCATGTCGAGGTAGATTGAAACTGTCAATTTCACCTCGTACTTCTTGCTTTGATTTATAAAAATTATCTTCATCACTCATCATATTCATTGATGAACACGACATCAACGTTGGAATAAATAATGGAATAAGCCACTTTTTCATTGAGCTCCCCTTGATCGCTCTGAAAGCGAATAATCAGTTTTGCAGTAATATCGATAAACGACATCAAATAGTTTCTAATATAAATAAAGCACAAATCGCGCCAATCTATAAAGTTACTTGCGTATTAAAATAAGTGGGCATAGAAACTGCATATTCGACAGTAGATATTAAACCTTTTTTACTGACGGACTTCATATGCGCTTATTTATATCAGCTCTACTTTTATTTTTTATCACTCATTCTGCTGATGCCCAGTGGTATGAAGCTCAGGGAAAGTCAGTAATAATGCAGGGCAATGCCGAACGAGCAAAAACATTAGCCATAGAGAATGCATTAAAAAAAGCCTTACTCGTTGCCGGAGCTTCCGTATCGAGTGTGCAAAAAACGGTTAACGGATTATTGACACAAAATGAAATAAATATTCGCGCCAGCGGTACCGTAAACTCTTTTGAGCTGGTTGATGAAAATTATGAGGGCAATTTGGTCACCGTAACCATTCGTGCTGACATCTTCCCACAAAGTAAACAGTGCTTCTCTTCTGATTATCGAAAGTCTTTATTAATTACCCGTAGTAACTTAATGCATAGAGAGCAAGCGAGTATCGGTAAAATTTATGCTCTTGATAATAAATTGATGGCTAAACTTGCTTATAAAATTAACAACCAAGGTATTTATCTAGACACCCGATTGTTATTAAAAGAGAAGTCTCAGTTCTCAAGATTAAATAACAGCTTACAAGTTGAAGCAATAAAAAATCTCACCATGTCGTTAGCTAATATCAGCGATACTCAGTATGTCATGTATTCTGAAATTAATGACATTAGCTTTGCACAAGCCTCAACCAACGGTTGGCAGTTCTGGCAAGAAGATGTTTTTAACCGTCAGTTTAGTGTCAGCCTATATATTTACAACGGTACTAATGGTGAATCTGTCTTCACTAAGCAGTACCGTAGTTCTGCCCCATGGGAATTTGGCAAACGTCAGCAAGTTGATGTTCATAGCGAAGTATTCTGGCAAAGCCAATACGGAATGGCCATTGAAAAAGTGTTAGGGGATATGATCATTGATATCGACGAAAATATGATGTGTCAACCTACTCGTGGCAAGGTAGTGCAAATAGCTGGTAATTCGTTAACGATTAATTTAGGTAAAAGGCATGGCGTAAAAGTTGGTGATGAGTTTTCTCTGTTACACTTAAATAATATCATTACTGACTCAGGAAAAACCTATGCAGGTTTTAACGTTAGCCCTTACACAGTAAAAATAACCCAAGTGTCTCAGCAAAGCGCACAGGCAATGACTACTGACGGGCAATTATTGGGTAACATCCAATTAAATGATTTAGCGGTGCGTTACTAACTTCATCGCTATATAGAATGTTAACGTTACCAGCATGCTGTTAACGTTAACATTGTCACTGTTTTGCGCCTTATTCGTTTGACAGACTAATACGTTTAATCAATAAGGCTGAAAGTCCAGCAAACAAAGCGGAAATGATTAAACAGGTAATTAAGTTAGTAAATTGATAAATAACACCTGACATAACAGTCCCTAATAACCTTCCCAGGGCATTAGCCATATAATAAAAGCCAACATCCATAGAAACGCCATCTTCTTTCGCCATGGCTACAATCACATAGCTATGTAGCGCAGAATTAATAGCAAAAACAGCCCCAAAAATAAATAAGCCTGCAATAATAATGATTTCAGTACTGATGTTGAGCTTGGTCGCATAAAACATCAACAGTGCTAACAACAAGGTAACACCGGATAAAATCATCCCCCAAGTAAATAACAAATGACCCTTGATATTATGTTGGTTATTTTTAATAAAAAATTTAGGTGTTGAGCCTTGAACAATACCATAAGCGATAATCCATAACGCCATAAATATCCCAACATTAGTATGTTGCCAACCTAAATTACTGACCAAATATATCGGTAATCCGACAACAAACCAAATATCCCTAGCAGCAAATAAAAATAAGCGCGCGCCCGCCAAATAATTTAATGATGAGTGATTTGAGAATATCTCTTTAAATTTAACTTTGTGCTTTGCCTTACCTAAATCACCTTGCAATAATAACAGACTAAGCACAAAAACAATCGCTAGCACACTCGCCATTATTAGCATGGCTACTGAAAATCCCACGGTACTTAGTAACCAGGCACCTAGGAAAAAACCGATACCCTTTAAGGCGTTTTTTGATCCTGTAAGATAAGCAACCCAACGGAAAAGAACAGCGTGATCTTGGTTGTTATTGCTCGTTGGTACCAACGTTTTAATACTGCTTTTAGCGCTCATCTTATTAAGATCTTTGGCTATACCCGACAGCGCTTGTGCCAACATAACCCAGATAACGGTTAAGTATTGTTCAGGAACTGTTAGCATTAATAAAGCAAAAACTTGACTGAACAGACCAATATTCATGGTTTTATTCAAACCAATTTTTGCTCCTAACCACCCGCCAACTAGGTTGGTTATCACGCCAAAAACTTCATAAAATAGAAATAACATCGCAATGGCAAGCGGGGAATAACCTAGATGATGAAAATGTAATAATACCAGCATACGCAAAGCACCATCGGTTAAGGTGAAAAACCAATAGTTAGCGGTAATTAATAGGTACTGTTTTACCGCACTAGGCAGTGCAGTTATTCTGTTTAACATAAAGGTACCAATGATGGTATTTTCGATTGATGTTGGCGTATGCTAATAAATAATCAAGAGTATTAAACATTAGCGTAACGCCAAGATATTATTCGTTTAAAAACGCAGTCTATGTCGATATTCTCAAAGACTAGTCCTTAATATCAGATCGTCCAACTAACAACATTAACTCTGCAGCTCGATTGGCATAACCCCATTCGTTGTCATACCACAAATACATTTTCAATTGGGTGTCATTAACAACCATGGTTGATAGCGCATCAACAATACATGAACGTGGATCCGTTTTATAATCAACAGAGACCAAAGGACGCTCTTCATAGCCAAGTATATCTTTTAGGTCTCCTTGTGCCGCCGTAGACATCAATTGATTAATTTCTTCAACTGTTACGGCTCTATTTAGCTCAAATACACAGTCAGTAATTGAGGCATTCGCTAACGGAACTCGCACGGCATGACCATTTAATTTTCCCTTTAGCTCAGGAAAAATATGGGTAATAGCGGTTGCAGACCCGGTAGTCGTTGGAATTAAACTTTGGCCACAAGCTCGCGCTCGACGTAAATCTTTATGAGGCGCATCAAGGATAGTTTGCGTATTGGTAATATCATGGATAGTCGTCATACTGCCGTGTTTTATGCCAACACTGTCTTGGAGAACTTTAACCACTGGCGCTAAACAATTAGTGGTACAAGAAGCAGCAGTGACAATTTTATGCTGTGCTTTGTTATAAAGGTGATGATTAACGCCCATGACAATATTTAAGGCGCCCTCTTCTTTTACGGGTGCTGTAACCATAACCCGTTTAACACCTTGTGCTAAATAAGCGCTTAATAGTTTGGTCGTTTTCATCACTCCAGAAGCTTCTACAACAACATCACATTGTGACCAGTCAGTTTCAGCTATGGTTAAATTATGACTAATATTAATGTGATGTTCACCATCTTCATCACAGACGATCATTTGGTTATTGTCGACTTGTGCATCAAATTTCCAACGACCATGAATAGAGTCAAAATTCAGTAAGTGTGCTAATGTTTTAGCATCACCTGCGGGATCATTAATTTGAATAAACTCTATTTCTGGCCATTGCCATGCCGCACGTAAAACTAAACGTCCGATGCGGCCAAAGCCATTAATTCCTACTTTAATTGTCATGATTTATTCCTATTTATTAAGGTTATTCGCAACATGTTTGCTGTCTGCTCGGACGATTGCCCATATCAATAAGGTTTGTTACACATGCGGTTAAATATGCTTGATTGTTAAGACTTGATAACTCGATGACTTCTTTTTGCCAAAATGGCATTGCATCAACGAGACTATAAAAAACCCAGCGTCCTACTTTTCGTTCACTGAGAATATGATGTAATTTAAGTTGGGCAATATGACGTGATATTTTAGGTTGAGATAAAGACAAAGCGGCCGTTAATTCACAGACACACAGTTCCTTTTCCATTTGTATAAGTAAAATTATTTTTAGCCGAGTATCATCAGCTAAATTTTTAAAAAATTGAACCACCCTATCATTATTCATAACTGGCACCGCATTAATTCGAAAGCTTATTTGGAACATACATAAAATAACAATACACATTTAACATATGTTTTTTCATATATATGGAAAAACATATGTTATTTCATATTGAGAGAGTATGCAAATAACCTTTTTAAATAAAAACAGTTGTTAGATAAAAGCGCAAAAAAAAGCATGAGTTAACTCATGCTTTGGTGTTAAGAAACTAAATATGGTTAAATTTCGACCATGTCACCTTTACTTTGCAGCCATGTTTTTCTATCTGGGCTACGTTTTTTTGACAGTAGCATATCCATTAACTCCATCGTTTCAGAGTGCTCATCTACCGTTAATTGCACTAAACGACGTGTATTTGGATCCATAGTCGTTTCGCGTAGTTGCAGAGGGTTCATTTCACCCAGACCTTTAAAACGTTGTACATTAACTTTACCACGTTTTTTCTCAGCTTCTATTCGATCTAAAACACCGTCTTTTTCGGCTTCATCTAAGGCATAGAAAACTTCTTTACCGACATCGATACGATAAAGTGGTGGCATAGCCACATAAACATGGCCACGTTGCACTAAAGGTAAAAAGTGTTGCATGAATAAAGCACATAATAACGTTGCGATATGAAGACCATCGGAATCGGCATCGGCAAGAATACAAATTTTACCGTAGCGTAATTCTGATAAATCATCACTATCTGGATCTATGCCTAATGCCACTGAAATATCATGGACCTCTTGTGAAGCCAGTATTTGTCCGGAATCGACTTCCCAGGTATTTAAAATTTTACCTCTAAGCGGCATAATTGCTTGAAACTCACGGTCTCTCGCTTGTTTAGCACTACCTCCCGCCGAGTCTCCTTCCACTAAAAACAATTCTGTTCGGGCAATATCTTGACTGCCACAATCAGTTAATTTCCCGGGTAAAGCAGGTCCTTGAGTAATTTTTTTACGAATAATTTTTTTACTGGCACGCAAGCGTCGCTGAGCATTTGAAATACAAAATTCAGCAAGGTTTTCTGCGATTTCAGTGTGTTCATTTAACCATAAACTAAAAGAATCTTTTACCACACCGGTAACGAAAGCGGCGCATTGTCGAGAAGATAAACGTTCTTTAGTTTGTCCTGCAAATTGTGGTTCTTGCATTTTCACCGATAAAATATATGAACATTTGTCCCATATATCATCTGGCGTTAATTTTACACCGCGAGGAATGAGGTTTCTAAATTCACAAAATTCGCGCATTGACTCCAATAAGCCTTGGCGTAAACCATTGACGTGTGTACCACCTTGGATGGTTGGAATTAAATTGACATAACTCTCTCCAATGCCCTCTCCACCTTCAGAGAGCCAAGTTACGGCCCAATCAGCGGCTTCATGCGAAGAAGAAAAAGTCCCAACAAAAGGGTCTTCAGGTAAACAAATACAGCTTTTAAGAGAATCTTTCAGGTAGTCGACTAATCCATCTTCGTAATACCATTGATATTTTTTATCTTCATTCTTGTCATGGAACTTGATGGTCAAGCCTGGACATAAAACAGCTTTCGCTTTTAATAAATGTACTAAGCGACGCACTGAAAAATTTGCTGAGTCAAAATATTTAGGATCAGGCCAAAACTTTACGCGTGAACCGGTATTTCTTCGGCCAACCGTTCCGGTTTCATGTAACTCTTCAACTTTTTCACCATGCTCAAAAGCCATTTCATACACTTTACTGTCACGGCGAACTGAAACATCAACTCGGGTAGAAAGTGCGTTAACCACAGAAATGCCAACACCATGCAAACCACCAGAAAATTGATAATTTTTATTAGAAAATTTACCACCGGCATGAAGTTTACAGAAAATAAGCTCAACACCTGAGACACCTTCTTCGGGATGAATATCGGTTGGCATGCCTCGACCATCATCAATAATTTCCAGTGATTGGTCTTTATCGAGCACAACGGTGATATTTTGCGCATGCCCAGCCAAAGCCTCATCAACCGAGTTATCAATAACTTCTTGGCCTAAATGATTAGGGCGAGAAGTATCTGTGTACATACCTGGACGATGTCGTACTGGGTCTAAACCACTGAGGACTTCAATGGAGTCTGAATTATATTGTTCGCTCATTTAACTATTCTAATAATGATTATGATTAAAAAATGTTTTAATACCTATCGGTCTACTTTATTGACTCGTTGGGTATAAATTAAAAAACATCGCAATTTTAGGTAACACTTTCGAGTAATCAATAAAGCTGTGATCCCCGCCTTGCTGGACAATTATTTGGCAGTCACAATATTTATCGACAGCTTTTTGATAATCTAACACTTCATCGCCTGTTTGTACCATGACCAAGTAATTATTTTTCGAAATAAATTGTTGTTCAAGGCTTTTTAATGACTCAATAAAATGCTTTTCAATGTAATAAACTTCCTGTGTGTAAGGATTAGTTTGTTCACCTAAATAATCAACTAATAATTCAAAGGGCTTTACCGCCGGATTAATTAATACGGCTTTGCCTTGATATTTCTCTGATAAATACGTTGAAAAATAGCCACCTAGTGATGAACCAATAAAATACCAAATGTTTTCTTTATCGCTTTTTGAGTCTATTAGTGTCGTTAATTGTTCGATAACAGCCGTTGGTGACGAAGCTAACTGAGGGCTAAAAAATGAGACTTCGGGAAAATGTTCATTAAAGTAATGCTTTGTCAGTTGTGCTTTCATCGATTGTGGTGATGAATTAAAACCATGTAGATATAAAATATTAACCTGTTTAGACATTTTATTCCTTTGTTAAAAAGTAGCTGTCTGACTTTATTTTTCCATCAGTAAATAGCGAAAAAACACGATAGCCTGGCCCTTGTCCATTTGAAGCACCAGCGCTTTTATTGGTGTCAAATTGAATCGATGTAGCGGGACAAGTAAATAAGGGAATGGCTGGTGATTGGTCTGAATACAAGGTTAATGCTTGATGCACATGACCACAGGTAATGGCTTTGATACTCGAAAACTTATTAATCGTTTGCCAAAACTCTGCTTGATTTTCTAAACCGTGTTGATCAATAAAATAACCAACATCTAATGGGTGATGATGCATCATCACTAATTGATGTTTTTTATCATCAACGATTGACTCAAATGCAGATAAATCGCTTGGTGTTACCAGACCTTTCGGTGTTTCACTTTTACTATTAAGTAAAACAATTTGCCAATATTTATCATTAAAGACTTTTTCACGATTGAAAGGAGGAACAGATAAATATTGATCCAATAACTCGAGTTCATCATGATTACCCGCCAAATAATAAAAAGGTATCGCTATGTCACTTTCAACAACAGCTTGCACAAAAAGTTGATAAGACTTTTCACTATGGTCTTGAGTTATATCACCGGTGAATACAATAGCATCGACTAAATGCTGATTTTTAATGTCGTCTAAAACACTGACTAAATTATGGTAAACATTAGCACCATGATGCAAACCATCTGTTTGAGAAAACAAATGGCAGTCGCTTATTTGCGCAATTTTAAAAATAGAAGACAAAAGGATTACTCAAAAAGTGATAAGTTGACTTGGCCTAACTTTAAACAAAGTTGCAGCCATTCTTTAAGAAACTGATTAATTTGCTCTTTTTCATCAGGTAAATGCATTTTACTATTAGGATAATCGTAACGAGGTTTAACTTGTTTGATGTCTTGATTACTGATCACCTCAGCCATTCGAGCATCATGATATAAACGGATAATCATTTTGGGACGTAAAATGTGGTCAAATACCGTTTTATTATTGTTATCTTCTCCAGTAACGACTGCTTTTGTCTTAGGCAGTTCTTGGCGAATACTCACCAAGCTGGTGTAGCGAGTAATTTCGAGTATTGTTATCTTGTAAGATAAAAAATCAGAAATAAAAAAACGCCGCTCATCACCAACCGCTTCTTCATCGTTATGACTGGCCAATAAGCGAACTAAAAACATATAGTTAACTTCACAAAGATTCATTAAGGTTGATAATCTTGGCTGATATTTTTTACTTTGCTGTATCATTTACGAAGACCATTTCTGCTGTAGTTGATGAAAGTTATTCTGTAGCCATTGTAACCCAATTATTGTTGCTGCATTGGTGATTTTTCCATTTTCTAACAACGACATGGCTTGTTCTCTTGACATGACATGCAACAAAATATCTTCACTTTCAGTTTCTAAACCGTGCACCCCTGAGACATTTTTGCTATCTATATTAGCAACATATAAATGTATAACTTCGCTCATACCACCAGGACTTGAAAAATACTCCAGCACTTTATCGAGTTGATTAGCATTTAACGTTAAGTCGGCTTCTTCTTTAGCTTCTCGAATAGCAACATCAATAGGCGATTCATCTTGACCAAACATACCGGCGACAAACTCTAATAGCCATGGCGTGTCTCCTTGACCAATAGCGCCAACTCGAAATTGTTCGATTAACACAACACGATCATAGGTCGCATCGTAAGGAATAACGACTACCGCATGACCACGTTCAAAAACTTCGCGCGTTAATACTTTACTTTCGCCACCATCAAATAATCGATGACTAAGTTGATACTCATCCATTTTAAACACACCTTGGTAGCAGGTTTTTTGTTGATAAATAGTGACGTCTTTATTTGAAAACTTTGATGGTTTTGTATTTTTGTTAGGCATTGAGTGGCTTTATTTCCCATATAAAAATTTAAAATAAATGAAGATACTATAATAAAGCGAGCACTAGCATAAAACATTTTGTTACACTAGAATGCATTCGCAAACACTTATTTTATTTAGCTAATTCAAAAATCAAGATACGATAGTATCATAATAATATAGCGTACATGGCACACTCAAAGGAATAGCTCACTCATGAAAAAAACAATTACGGCACTGATCATTGGTTTGGTTTGTGTAACTAATACTACGTTAGTTAACGCTGAAGATTTATTGGGCGTTTATCAACAAGCACAAAAAAATGATCCTACCGTATTGAGATCAAAGGCTTTATTTAACGCATCAAAAGAAGGCATAGATCAAGCCAGAGCTGTTTTATTACCAGAGATCAGTGCTTCAGCTAGCTACACAATGAGTAAAGATCAATTTATTCCAACATCGGATGATGGGCAATCATCAAATAGAACATTGACCAATAAATCTGATACTTTGCGCTATGGCTTGAGTTTAAGTATGTCATTATACAATCATAGTACATGGTTAAGATTAGATAATGCCAAAAAAGCCGCGCACCGCAGTGATGTTTCTTATCAAGCAGCAAAACAAGAATTGATTGTTAGAGTAACGACCGCTTATTTTGATGTTTTAAGTGCTAAAGACGATTTAGATTTTGCTAAAGCTGAGAAAGCGGCTATTGAGCGTCAATTAGAACAGACAAAACAACGTTACTCTGTTGGTCTAAAAGCAGTAACAGACGTGCATGAAGCACAGTCGCAATACGATAATGCCGTTACTTCTGAAATTCGCGCTGAAAACAGTGTTTACACTGCAGAAGAAGCGTTAAGGGTAATTACCAATGTGTATCCAAGAGACTTAAGTGTTTTAAACACTGAACGTTTCAGTACCTCACGCCCTATACCCGACAGTGCAAACGAATGGCAACAAACAGCAGAAGCAAAAAATTTAGATTTAATTAGCCAAAAAATAGCGGTTGATGTTGCTAAAGAAAATATTAATATCGCAAGATCTGGTCATTATCCAACATTAAGTTTATCGGGCAGTTATGGTGCTAGAGATCAAGATAACGAAGTAAACAATGCCACTTTTGAAAACCCTGCTTTAGATAGTCAGTCTATCGGCATAACGTTAAACGTACCTATTTATTCTGGTGGCGCTACGTCAAGTGCTGTTCGCGAAGCACAGAGCAACTATGTTGCTGCCAGCCAAGATTTAGAGTTAACTTATCGTAATGTTGTTCGTAATACACGTAATGCTTACAACACCGTTATTGCTGCTGTTTCGGCAATCAAAGCCCTTGAGCAATCTGTTGTTAGTGCTGATAGTGCATTAAAAGCAACGGAAGCTGGTTTTGAAGTAGGAACTCGTACTATTGTTGATGTGTTAGATAGCACGCGTAATTTATATAACGCAAAACGTAACTTATCATCAACGCGCTATAATTATGTACAATCAATTTTATCGTTAAAACGTGCGGCAGGTACAATCAGTGAGCAAGACTTAATCAACATCAATCAAGGGTTAAGTGCCGCTAAGTAAGCTTATTAAACTTCCTTTGTGAAGTATTAATTGTAGGTTTAAAAGTTATAGATATAAAAAAACCCTGATATTTCAGGGTTTTTTATTGTCTACAACTTTATTGTTATTAACTAAACATAGTTTTTACATCAGTAACCATCTGTTGAAATTCTTCACTTTTCATAAAGTCCACGTCAGGTAAAATACCTTTATTCACATAGCTTTTTAATAACACTTCACAGGTTGATACATTCTTGAAAATACCGTTGTGAATAGCACCTGCACGAATGAAGTCCAAATAATGAGTTTCAGAAGGTAATACCGTTAAATCACTCCAACTGGTTACTAAAGTGACAAATTCATCTGAGAATCCCCACGCTTTAGTCACTTCTCCACCAATATCCGCAGCTAACTTAGCAATAGCTTGCTGTAAAAAAGTCGGGTTAGCGAAAACATCAGGATGATTTTCAGCTTCAGTTAAAATGGGTAAAACACCTATATTATGAACCAGTGCCGCCAATGTTAAGGTGTCTAACGTTAATGATGTGTGTTTATGGTCTTGGATATAAAAAGTCATTAAACTGATGGCAACTGCGGCTACATCGACGGTTTTTTTCCATGACTTTTTCAAATACATTGAAACTATTTCATTTTTTGAAACAAATACTTGCTCTAACGCCATCGCTGTTGCGATACTTTTGATTTGGCGCAAACCAATGCGAGTTACAGCCTGGTTGACTGTTTCAACTTTAACAGAACGTCCTAAAATAACGCTATTCGCTACTTTCAACATACCCAAAGATAAAGCAGGGTCATGACCGATAATATCACTCATTTGTTTTAAGTTAATGTTTGGGTCATCCGCCGCTTGGCGCACTTTCAGTGCTACTTCTGGCAAGGTTGGAAGTACAAGCGCATCTTGTTTAATTTTTTCTACTAAAATTGTATAAAGGGCATTTTCAGTTCCCATAGTCTCACCTTAATTATTATTATCATTTGTCAATTATCAATTGTATTACATTAAAAAGTAGCACAGTTTTTTGCTTATATTATTATTTTAGGTCAAATATTAGTAAATTTTTCAATACTGTATCTTTATTAGACAAATGCTCAAATATTTAAAATTCTAGTTTTTAATCACTTAATATGATTTTCATCAAAGAACCGCCTGATAAGCTGTTTACCTATGACAAACGATGTTTTTATAATACCGCTAATATAAATCATCTATGTTGTTCATTATGCTAAAACCTGAATTATTATCGCCTGCTGGAACCTTAAAAAATATGCGTTATGCTTTTGCTTACGGAGCTGATGCTGTGTACGCAGGGCAACCCCGTTACTCTTTACGGGTGAGAAATAATGAATTCAATTTAGAGAATCTTAAAATTGGTATTAATGAAGCTCATTCCCTAGGTAAAAAGTTTTACTTAGTCAATAATATTGCTGCACATAACAGTAAATTAACAACGTTTATTAAAGATATTACGCCCGTTATAGCAATGCAGCCCGATGCCCTGATCATGTCTGATCCCGGCCTTATCATGATGGTACGGGAAAAATTCCCTGATATGCCAATTCATCTATCTGTGCAAGCTAATGCGGTTAATTGGGCAACCGTAAAGTTTTGGTATCAACAAGGTGTTGAGCGCGTTATTTTATCACGTGAATTATCGCTTGATGAAATTGAAGAGATTCGTTTTCGATGCCCTGAAATGGAATTAGAAGTTTTTGTTCATGGTGCTTTATGCATGGCATATTCTGGTCGTTGCTTGTTGTCTGGTTACATTAATAAACGCGACCCAAATCAAGGAACATGTACAAATGCTTGTCGTTGGAAATATGATAGCCACCAAGCAAAAGAAAACGAAACCGGTGATATAATAGCGGTACAGCCAGACATTAAAGTAAAACCAGAACTATTTATCCCTGATTCAGCTAAAATCATTATTCCAGAGCAACAACCAATTGAGGATATTATTTTATTGCAAGAGCAAGGTCGACCCGGTGAATATATGCCAGCATTTGAAGATGAGCACGGTACTTATATAATGAATTCAAAGGATTTACGTGCCGTTGAACATGTAGAACGTTTAATAAAAATAGGCGTGCATTCATTAAAAATTGAAGGTCGAACTAAATCATTTTATTACTGTGCTCGAACAGCACAAATTTATGGCCAAGCTATTTCTGATGCTTTAAGTAATAAACCTTTTAATCAAAATTTAAATACCGATTTAGAACATCTTGCTCACCGAGGTTATACCCAAGGTTTCTTAAAACGTCACCGCCATAGTGACACACAAAATTCTGATTACGGTTATTCAAAAAGTGATACTCAGCAATTTGTTGGTGAAATATTAGGCCGCAACGAAATAACAGGTTTAGTAGAAATAGAAGTAAAAAATAAATTTCTAGTCGGTGACCGTTTAGAGTTAATGACACCGCTAGGTAATACATCTTTTGTTTTATCTCATATGGAGAACGCCAAAGGTGAAGTTATTATTGACGCAAAAGGGTCCGGTCATAAAGTATCAATTTCGTTAGTAACTGAGCACGATTTAACTTTTGGTATTATTATGCGCTACCTTAATGAAGGTGGCACAACACGCCAACCGTTTACACAAAATCAAGTAGCGTAATAGGGCCATGGCACTGATTATAGAAGATGCATGTATTAACTGTGATATGTGTGATCTAGAATGTCCTAATGAGGCCATTGCATTGGGTAGCATGATTTATGAAATTGACGTGGATAAATGTACTGAATGTGTTGGCCATTATGACAAGCCGACTTGTATTAGCGTTTGTCCTATTGATTGTATCAAAAAAGATCCAAAGCATAATGAAAATGAGCAAACGTTATTAGCTAAATTTATCGCTATGCATGGTTAACAGCACCTACTACGACTGAAACAATAACGTGCAATTGCTCAGTCGATTAAGTTTGTATTTAGACAGATATAGCGGCTTTTATATGAGCGTGGCATTGATAATTCACTAATTCAAAGTCTTCAAAAGTAAAATCAAAAATACTTTTTATCTCAGGATTAATTTTCATAGTTGGCAAAGGTAGCGGAGTGCGACTTAGTTGTTCATCAACTTGTTCCATATGGTTTGAGTATAAATGAGCATCTCCGAAAGTATGAACAAAATCACCTAGCTCTAAATCACAGACTTGGGCGATCATCATGGTAAATAGTGCATAACTTGCAATATTAAAGGGTACACCTAGAAAGATGTCGGCACTGCGTTGATATAATTGACACGACAGCTTGCCATTGAGTACATAGAATTGAAAAAGCGTATGGCACGGGGGTAATGCTTGCTTGCCCTGTGCAGCATTCTCTGCAGGGCTTATAGATGTATCAGGTAATAATGCAGGATTCCAAGCGGTAATAATATGACGTCGTGAATCTGGGTTATTTTTTAAATCATCAATCAATTGTGTAAGTTGATCAATTGTTTCGCCATTGGCTGATGGCCAATTACGCCACTGTACTCCATATACAGGCCCTAGTTCGCCCGACTCTGTTGCCCAAGCATCCCAAATTTTAACGCCATTCTCACTTAAGTAAGCAATATTAGACTCACCTTTAATAAACCATAATAATTCATGAATAATTGATTTTAGATGACATTTTTTAGTGGTGACCAGTGGAAAGCCTTTTGCTAAGTCAAAACGCATTTGATAACCAAAAATACTTTTGGTGCCTGTACCTGTGCGGTCTGATTTTTGTACGCCGTTATCACGAACATGTCGCATGAGATCTAAATATTCTTTCACTGTCTTTCCTTCTCTAAAAAATTTTAATTTTAAACAAACGCTATTGTACTAACTTAATATCATTTTAACTGCTACTAGCATCAAAAATATCGCAAATGCTTTCTTGATAGTACCAACCGGTAGCTTACTCGCCGCTTTAACACCTATTGGGGCAAAAAGAGAAGACGTAATAATGATACCAAGCAAGGCAGGTAAATAAACATAGCCTAAGCTATATTTGGGTAAATTCTCTTCTCCCCAACCAGCAATCACATAGCCGCTAACACCAAATATGGCCACAACCATACCACTGACCGTGGCAACACCAATACATTGGCGTAGAGGGACTTTAAAGTAACTTAATATCGGGACTAGAATAGCACCACCAGCAATGCCCATTAGACTTGCTAAAATACCAGTAAAAAAGCCAATACCTTTAACAATGATATTTTTGGGTAGTTTTTCATCATCATTGTGATTAATTAATTTATTTTTCTTCGCTCGATTTATAGCAATAAACATATAAGACGAAAGTAAAAAAACAGCAATAGCAAAAGTATTTTTTAGTGCAACAACAGAAAGCATATCAGCAATAAATCCGCCAAGTAACGATCCTAATGCAATCGCCATCATGAGTTGCTTAGCAAGTGGCCAAGGTATATTGCTATTACGGTGATGAGCTAACGCCGCGGAAAGTGAAGTAACAACAATAGTGGCTAACGAGGTCGCAAGCGCCATTGGCATAACTAAGTTCGGTTCAATCCCTAGCTGCGGTAATAAATACACCAAAGCGGGTACAATTATCAACCCGCCACCTATGCCTAAAAGACCAGCAGAGAAACCGACCACTGAGCCGAGTAACACGCAAATTAGAAAGATACTTAATAACATTGTTTACTGCTTTTTAAGTTAAATTAACCGGATACATTACCTACCGGCACGTACGAAACTACTTAAACCGAATTGTTCAAGTTGTTCATTTAAATAACTGTGTACTTGTTTGGATGTAGAAAGGGTTAACACATGCGCCAACATCATTTTTACTTGATGAAAATCAACATGGCGGATCACCCATTTAATTTTTGCGATATTATGCGCGTTCATACTCAATTTGTCATACCCCATCGCTAATAATAATAAAGCGCCTGCTGGTTCACTGGCTAGCTCGCCGCATAGGCTCAAGGGTACCAATGAGCGAGCTGATTGTTCAGCAATATGGTTAAGCGCTCTTAAAACAGCTGGATGATATGAATTATATAACGCTGATACGCGGGCATTATTTCGGTCAACTGCTAATAAATATTGAGTTAAATCATTACTACCCACCGAAAAGAAATCAACTTTACTGGCTAATTCAGGCAATTGATAAATAATACCTGGCACTTCGATCATTATACCAACTTTTGGACGAGTGAGCTTTTCTTCACCGATAAAATCAAGTTCACCAGACAGTTCATAATAAGCTTGATTGATTAAGCGAGTTGCTTCGTCTACCTCTAAAGTACTTGAAATCATCGGCAACATAATCTCTAAATTATTTAAGCCAACATTCGCTCGCAACATTGCTCGTACTTGTAAGAGAAAAATTTCAGGATGGTCAAGTGTAATGCGAATACCACGCCAACCAAGAAATGGATTATCTTCATTTATCGGAAAATAGGGTAACGACTTGTCACCACCAACATCTAAGGTACGCATAGTTACAGGTTGATCAGGAAAAGCACTTAATACTTGACGATAAAGTTCAGTTTGCTCTGACTCAGAGGGAAAGCAGCTGCGGTTCATAAAAGGAATTTCAGTACGATACAAACCGATCCCTACAGCACCTGAATTTTTTGAATATTCAAACCCTGATGAAAGCCCAGCATTAAGTTGCAACT
This sequence comes from Colwellia sp. BRX8-5, assembly GCF_014077325.1. Lineage (NCBI taxonomy): Bacteria > Pseudomonadati > Pseudomonadota > Gammaproteobacteria > Alteromonadales > Colwelliaceae > Colwellia > Colwellia sp. BRX8-5. Next base: position 87,986 of record NZ_JACGVR010000013.1, on the reverse strand, counting down.
CAATGGTTTGACCATCTTTGGTAATAGCAGGCAATTGCGCTACTTTTTTAACCTTATCGGCGAGTAATATCTCTTGAGTGATTAAGTGTTGATATTCACGTTGTAAGGCTTCATTAGGCTGAACAAAAAGCTCACCACTAAAGCCATCTACAATACAGTTCTTCTGGTGTAATCGACTAAGCGAAATTTTCTCAATACCCATTACCGCTGGCACACCTAGTGCTCTTGCTAAAATAGCAGCATGAGAATTATTGGAGCCCTGAAGCGAGACTACACCTTTTAAGCCTTGGTGCTGGTATTGTGCAAGCATAGCTGCCGTTACTTCTTCAGCAACTAGTATAAATTCTCGTGGAAGTTGTTGCTCTTTTATATTTAGTTTTTTTAAGTTAAGTAATAATCGATTACCTAAATCGCGTATATCACTGGCCCTTTCACGCAAATAACGGTCATCTAAGGCTTCAAACTGAATAATATAGCTATCAATGATTTGTTTTAAAGCACTTTCAGCAGTCCAACCTGATATTATTTTCTGGGTAACTTCTTTAGTAATATTTGCATTATTTAATAATTGCTTATACATATCGAAAATATCTAAAGTACTCTCCGCAATAATCCCTTGTAACTTACTGGCCATGAAATCAAAATCTATGCGTGTTTTCGCCACGGCTTCTTCAAAAAATTGTAACTCTAGCGTTGGGGTTTTAGTTCGTTGTAAAGAAACAGAAGCTAAACTTACCGCTGGATACACAACAAACATTTCACCAATCATTACCCCTGAGGAGCCAGCAACACCCTGTAATGCTTTAGTCCAATGACTATTAGCATCTTGCTCTGTGATTAACACATTAGCTTCAGCATTGGCCAATGAAGTAGCTAATTGGGCTGATAAGGTAACTAAGAATGCTTCTTCATTTTCGGTAAAATGCCTAGCCTCTTTTTGTTGAATCGCCAGTATGCCCAGCACTTTTCGTCGATGAATGATGGGGGTCCCCAGAAAGGCATTTAATTCGTCTTCCTCAACTTCAGGGGCATGAATAAATTGAGGATGGTTTTGCGCATTAGCAATGTTAAGTGGTTCTTCTCGCTGGCCAACTAAACCGACTAAGCCTTCAGTAAAACCGATGGTTGTTTGACCTAATGAACCTTCTGCCAAACCGTCAGAGGCAACCAATAAAAAATGTTGTTTGAGGTGGTCAGCAAGATAAATTGAACAACAGTCAGTATTCATCGTTTCTTTTATTTGTTCCACCATACGATGTAATGCACTGTCGAGTTCAGCGTTTTGGCTAAATTCTAGAACAATTCTCCGTAGGATAGTTAACATACGGCTCCTTAAATAAAAATGCCCGTTCACTTTAAGATATAGGGTCATCTTTAAGTGATACGGGTATATTATACATTTTGTTTTGTCGTATAAAACTGCTACATAATAATAATCAACTACGACGTTTACGGTTTTGATGGCGATAAGAAGGCATAGACGCCTGAGCAAATTCCTTCATCACTTTACGGTAAACTTCACGTTTAAAAGACACTACCTGACGCACTGGGTACCAGTAACTTACCCAACGCCAATCATCAAACTCTGGATGATCAGAGTGAAGTAAATCAACCGCAGACTCTTCTGAAGTTAGCTTAAGTAAAAACCATTTCTGTTTTTGCCCAATACAAACAGGTTTACTTTCATGCCTAATTAAACGTTTTGGTAATTTATATCTCAACCAGTGTTTGGTCGAAGCAACAATACTGACATGTTCCGGTTTTAATCCCACTTCTTCGTGTAATTCTCGGTACATGGTTTCTTCTGCTGTTTCTCCCTCATCAACCCCCCCTTGTGGATATTGCCACGAGTGTTGACCATAACGCCTAGCCCAAAATACTTGTCCTCTATCATTGATTATGACTATGCCGACATTAGCTCTATAGCCTTCGGCATCTATCAAAGGAATTCCCAATAACTTTCATAAAATATATCTTGATTCTTCCATAATATGGGCTTGCGGGCAATTAATTAATTTTTTATTTTATCTAGACCATAGCGTCAAAAGTTATGAATCTTTATACTGAGTAAAGAAAAGTCACGACTAAAGAGTTTACTCATTAAAATTAATATCCCTACTAACGAAGATGATTTACTAAAAAGAGCGCAAGCGCTTGCTGGACTTAATTTAGCTGAAATAGCTGAACAAGCAGGCGTAGTAGTCCCTGAGAATTTAACGAGAGAAAAAGGTTGGATAGGTCTTTTACTTGAGCAGGTTCTTGGCGCTAGTGCGGGGTCAAAACCTGAACCTGACTTTCCACATTTAGGTATTGAATTAAAATCGTTACCCATTAGCATGCAAGGCAAACCTTTAGAGACAACATTTGTATGTGTTGCACCTTTGACTGGCTTAGTAGGGGCTAGTTGGAAAACCAGCCATATACGCAACAAAATGGCGCGTGTTTTATGGGTACCGGTAATTTCTGAACGACATATACCAATAGGCGAGCGTATAGTTGGCACCCCTTTTATTTGGTCCCCGTCTTATGAAGAAGAACAATTACTCGCCCTAGACTGGCAAGAGCTTACCGATATGATTGTATTAGGTGAAGTAGAAAACATCTCAGGAAAACATGGCCAAGTGTTACAACTTCGCCCCAAAGCGGCCAATAGCCAAGCTAAAACACAAGCCTTTAATAAACACGGCGAGCCCTTTCGAACACTGCCTCGTGGCTTTTATTTAAAAACATCTTTTACACACATGTTATTACGTAATCATTTGCGTATTGATTAACGATATCTGCGGTATTCATATTTCAATTGAAACTTATCTTAAATACACAAACCATCAGGTAATTATTAATTGACTGATTTACTTTAACTACTGAATTTATGAACTTATCTATGCTAAAAAGTAAAATTTAAACTATTGTTACAGGTACTGATCTTATTACTCGTTGATTCATTTCGTTGTTACTGGTTTTGAAAGAATACGTTATAAGGCTTATCTGAAATATACTATGGTCATTCTATGAATAGTCTCCCCCTTAAGCCTTCTTTAATAATCGAGAATATCTCCCGCCTTGAAGGACTGCCATCACAACAAATACATAGTCTGTGTTATTCTCACCGAAAATTTTGGCTAAGCACACCTAATGGATTAGCTATATATGATGGTGAACACGTTGAAATTCTTAATCAACATTCAGGACTTTTAACTCACGGTCAACGTTCAGTTACTTCAAATAGAGATACTATTTTAGCCTGCTCAGATTTAGGCATTTCAATTATAAACGCTGAAACCCATCAATCCATCGTTGATCTTAATACAGTTGACCTTGGCCTTGGTTGGTGCCAATGCGCGATATCTATTGATAACAACCACTATTTATTAGGATGCGCCAAAGGGCTATATCGATGGAATAGCAAGTCAGATGAATTGAACAAAGTAAGCCTTGACGTTTCCGGCGAAGGCGTACTCAGTATTGTTAAAAGCAAAGATCAAACTATTCTTATTCAAATGTCACAGTCAGGCATTTGGGTGTACCAAAATGAAATGATTCGACCTCTTATTAATCAATACACCAAGAGCTTTAACTCGGCGAACCATATTAGTGCATCGACGCAAGGCTTTCTCATTGCTAATAACAAGAGCATCATCATTTTAGATTTTGATTTAAAACTTAAAGAGCATATCCAACTCCCTGATATAGAGTCAATGATTGTCCGTATATTGTTTCCTCATTCAAATCATATGATCATTGCAGAGAAAACCTGTGTATACGAACTAATAAAGCACGATTACATTTGGAAAAAAGGAAAGACGCTATTTACCACCGCAAAAATCACCGATCTTTGTTACGATTCATTCAACAATCTTTGGGCTACTACCGACTTCAGTGGATTAATTAAGTATCCAGCTTTGAATGACTATATTCGAACGTTTGTACCTAAAAAAGCTACATCAATACTAACGCTTCGACTGGCTCAAAATGGACAAGACATTCTTATTGGAGGCACAGGCCATAGTTATTCACTTTCATCGCAAAATGATGCGATACAGAGTGAAATAAGCAGCTTAAAAAACTTAACTTGTTGGGATATTTACCAAGACAAACAGCTAAAAATCTTTGCTGCCTGTAATGAAGGGCTAGCCATCTGTGAAATGACAGATAATTCTTCTGTACAACTTTTTACTGACAAAAACATTGGTGCTGGACGTTGTATTCAGAATATTGGAGAAAATTATCTATATGGCAGTGTTTACGGTTTATTCATATTTTATCCAAGCAGTAAAAAGTTTGAACCTATCAATGATTCATTAGGAAAAACCTTAAGTTATATCTACACAATAGTCCCGAAAGATACAAATAACTATTTTGTTACAACACTTGGTCGAGGACTGTGGATCTATAACACCGATGACAACACGCTCATTTCTGTCGAATTAAAGAATAAATACCTTAACATCTACGATATTAACGTTAATAAAGAGGGTGCATACGCGATAGCAGCTGACAATAAACTATTGTTGATGATTGACTCACAAGTCACCGAAATTTTCGAGTCTAGCGATTCTATCGCAGCCTGGACCTGCCGATGGCACAATAAAGATGAAATACTCATTGGTACTTCGCAAGGTCTGCAGTTGTTTGACATCAATTGTCGGCAACCAAAGTACGTTATTAATAATGTTCCCGAACGTCAGTTTTGGGAGTTTACAACCAGCCGTAGCCTATTGAGGAAAGGTGAAGATAGTTACTGGTGTGGTCTCAATGAAAGCTTAAACGTCATTGAAATACCCAGATTAATTGATACCATACAAGCACCAATACCTGAGATAAAATCTGTTTCGAGCAGTAGCCAATTCCTGCTTGATGGCAATATATTAACCATAGAAGAAGGTAGTTGGAACCTCGACATTATGCTTTGTTCTTATTGGTTGTGGAAAGAAAAAAGCATTAGTTATCACTATCGACTGGTTGGATTTCACGATAATTGGCGAAAAACCAAACACGAACCAATAATGTACTCAGCCCTTCCTTCTGGAGAATATTTACTAGAAGTTCAGGTTAAGTGCGGTTTAGCCCAGTCAAATCAAAAGATCAAACTACTTTTAATAAAAGTGATCAGGAAAGGGACTATTTTTAAGCTTTTAACATGGATAAAAAAAGCCATAGCAACCAGTATCATAAAAATTAAACAGCGCAAAAATTTTTGGAAACTATATGAAAGTCATTTAGAACTAGAGAGGATTGTCGAAAAAAGAACGGCAGATTTGTCAATTGCCAATCAAAAACTGCAGGAGATGAATCTATCATTAGAGCTACTGTCAAACAAAGATCAATTAACTGGAATAAATAACCGTAGGGCCTTTCAAAATTTCGTGGATGAAGAAATAAAAAGAGCCAGCCGAAATAAGTATCACTTTAGTATTCTAATGATAGATATAGATTATTTTAAGCAGTATAACGATAATTATGGCCACTTAGCTGGTGATTTATGCTTAAAGCTGGTTGCACAAAACCTTTTATCTTGCTTGCACCGTAGCGGTGACATTTTGGCTAGATACGGCGGGGAAGAATTTATTATTGCATTACCAGAAATTGACCATCAACAAGCTAAAAATTTTGCCGACCTTTGCATAAAATCCATTAATACATTAGGCATAAACCATGAGCACTCTGCGGTATCATCAAATATTACCATTAGCGTAGGCGTAGTAAATTCACTTGTAGAACCCCTGAAAAATAGGTCTGAACGTATAACGTTCATAACAAAGCTTATTGGCCAAGCCGATGAAAATTTATACTTAGCCAAAAAGCAAGGCAGAAATAGATCCGTTTAAAATAGCTATATTAAAAAACCCTGTTTATCTAGCAAGCTTTCCTCCAAAGCGACTTTAACTTTTTACAGACGGAACAAACCAAATTCCAGGCAAATAAAACCAACTCGAAAGTTGGTTTATTCCTGCTTTTCAGCAAATGTGGTGGGCGCGGCTGGGTTGAACCTGCGATCGGAAGCGGTTAGTTTCGTAGCTGCTATTATATGCTCGGTCTCTCCAGCAGGTTCGATACACTATCACTTTACTTTAGACGAAAAAAAACCAATCCGAAGATTGGTTTATTTCTGCTTTTCAGCAAATGTGGTGGGCGCGGCAGGAGTCGAACCTGCGACCGCCTGGTTCGTAGCCAGGTACTCTATCCAGCTGAGCTACGCGCCCACATTAAACTTTATTTACTATCTTGTTCAAAGATAACACCCATTATTTTTATAAGCTTTGGTATTTGCTTAACAACTCAAAATATCTCCTAAGGATGATACTTGAGTTTTTAACTGCTATATTCCAGAAGAAAAAAAACCAATCCGAAGATTGGTTTATTCCAGCTTTACAGCAAATGTGGTGGGCGCGGCAGGAGTCGAACCTGCGACCGCCTGGTTCGTAGCCAGGTACTCTATCCAGCTGAGCTACGCGCCCACATTAAACCTTATTTAATATCTCGTTTGAAGATAATATCTATTAATTTTATAAGCTATGATATTTGCTTAGTCCACATTTCAATAAAGAAAAGTGGTGGGCGCGGCAGGAGTCGAACCTGCGACCGCCTGGTTCGTAGCCAGGTACTCTATCCAGCTGAGCTACGCGCCCTCACATGAACTATTTTTTATATCTTAGTCTAAAGATAGCAAATTGCTTTGCATTTATTACTTTTACCGCAGTTACCTTTAATAAAAGTAATGGCGGAGAGCGAGAGATTCGAACTCTCGAACGGATTTAAAGCCGTTACTCCCTTAGCAGGGGAGCTCCTTCGGCCACTCGGACAGCTCTCCATTTTTACTTCTTTACTGTTGAGTTCTAATGCGTACTTTGAAATACATCTTAGAAAAAACTCTCTATCAGGCTAGTAGCCAGATACTCCTTTAACAGGTGAGCGTCTTCAACCAATCGGTCACATCTCCAGTGGGTGCGAATACTAATGGATCGAGAAAATAAGTCAACAATATTTTCTATTTTTCTGTACTTTTAAATCTGTTTGCCGAGATTTCAACCAACAAGGCTATTTTTCAAGCTCAAAAAGATTATTGTCACTAAATTAATGCTAAAAAAAATTAATATTAGTCATTAAAAAAGTCGGCAATTGCCGACTTTTTTTAATGAAGGTGTTCAACAAAGCTAAAATTTATTACCTGTTTCGGCTTCGCTACTGTCACTTCCTGTTTTTTCTGCTTGTATTCGCATGTAAATTTCTTCACGGTGAACAGATATTTCTTTTGGCGCATTTACGCCAATACGAACCTGATTACCCTTTACACCTAAAACAGTGACGGTAACTTCGTCACCAATCATTAACGTTTCACCAACCCTACGAGTTAAAATTAACATCCTAAATATCCTTTATGTTTAAAAGCCAGTCCACTAAAAAATTATAAGCTAGTAATAAATTTAGTTTAATTTTGGTAAAAGTACATAATAAAAATTAAAAACTTTGTAAAAAATAGTTACTTAAGTTCACTAAGACCCAGTTTTACCACTATTTACAAAGATTTTATTACCACGAGTGATAATCAGTTATTAACTTTGCACTTATAACCAATATTGGCATTCTAGCAAGCTTATTCAAGCAATAAAGTTATTTTTTGGAAATAATTATAACTATTTGTTATTATTAATATTGTAGTTGACGTATGTTAACTATGCATTAACCGCTAAGTAACCTAACTTACTATTTAAAAGATTTACCCACAAAAAAGGAGCTAAAACGCTCCTTAATGAAATATATTAGCTTACTATAATATTACGATAACTGGTCAATTAACCATGCTTTCGCTGTGTCTAATGCCATAGATAAATTCTCTGGCTTGTTGCCACCAGCTTGTGCCATATCTGGACGCCCACCTCCTTTGCCACCGACATGCTGTGCTGCGGCATTAACTAAATCACCGGCTTTTACCTGTCCAGTGAGATCTTTAGTTACACCAGCGATCAAACCTACTTTTCCGTCTGATGCTGTGCCTAATAAAATGATCCCTGAGCCTATTTTATTCTTGAGTTCATCCATCATGCCGCGAAGCGCTTTAGACTCGGTACCTGCTAAATCTGCAATAAGTACCTTCACACCATTAACATCGACAGCCTCACTGATTAAATCAGAACCGGCTTGAGCCGCTACTTGCTGTTTTAGGATTTGAATTTCTTTTTCGAGTTGCTTACCACGACTAATTAATTGCTCAACTTTCCCTGGCATACTCGCCACATCAGATTTAACCATTGAGGCAACTAAGCTTAGGTTTGAACCTTGCTGCTCAGTAAAAGCAAGTGCACACTCACCGGAAACAGCTTCTATACGACGAACACCTGCAGCTATACCTGATTCTGACACTATTTTAACAAAGCCAATATCGCCAGTACGCTCAACATGAACACCACCACAGAGCTCGGTAGAGAAACCACCTAAAGTAACCACTCGTACTTCATCGTCGTATTTCTCACCAAATAAAGCCATAGCGCCTTTTTCTTTAGCTTCGTCTATTTGCATTAAGTTGGTTTCACGAGACAAATTATTACGTATTTCTTGGTTAACTAGACGTTCAACAGTTTGCAACTCTTGCGCGGTAACCCCTTCAAAGTGAGAGAAGTCAAAGCGTAACTTTTCAGCATCACATAACGAACCTTTTTGCGTAACATGTTCACCCAAGACGCTACGTAATGCCGCATGAAGAAGGTGAGTAGCCGTGTGGTTTTTAACGATAGCTGCGCGTCGCTCAGTATTTATTTCAGCTTTTACTAGGCGATTTAAGCCAATATTTACGCGAGCAATTCCTTTATGAGCAAAGGCGTTACCCATTTTAGTGGTGTCATGTACTTCAAATATACCGTCATCAATATGAAGAAGGCCTTGGTCTCCTGCTTGGCCACCCGACTCAGCATAAAAAGGTGTTTTGTCCAAAATAACAATGCCCTGCTCGCCTGCTTTTAATTCAGCAACCGACGCTTCGTTATTGAATAATTCAACAATCGTTGCGGAGAATTCATTACGGGTATAACCTTTAAACTGCGTGTTGTGATCAGATTTAAGCTGGTCGTTATAGTTAGAACCAAACTGACTTGCTTGCTGAGCACGTTCGCGTTGAAGTCCCATAGCAATGTCAAAACCATTGTGGTCGACTTTTAATTGACGTTCTCGGGCAATATCTGCCGTTAAATCAGCAGGAAAACCATAGGTGTCATAAAGTTTAAAGGTATCGTCACCTGAAATAGTGTCGCCTTTAAGATTCGCTAAAATATCTTCAAGTAAGATCATGCCACGATCTAGGGTGCGGCCAAATTGCTCTTCTTCGATACGTAATATTTTTTCAATAACCGCTTGTTGGCTAATAAGCTCAGGGTAGGCTTCACCCATTTGCTTACCTAATGAAACAACTAGTCGATGAAAGAAGTGTGATTTTGCTTCTAATTTATGACCGTGGCGTACGGCACGTCGAATAATACGACGTAATACATAGCCACGACCTTCGTTTGAAGGCATAACACCATCGGCTATTAAGAAGCTACATGAGCGAATATGATCGGCAATTACACGCAAAGACTTATGTTCTAAATCATTGCACTGTAACAACTCAGCAGTATCTTTAATTAAGCCTTGAAAAATATCAATTTCATAATTGCTATGCACGCCTTGCATTATCGCTGAAATACGTTCTAAGCCCATACCTGTATCAACAGAAGGCTTTGGCAAGTTTTCCATGGTACCGTCAGCATGACGGTTGTACTGCATGAAGACTAAGTTCCAAATTTCAATAAAACGATCACCATCTTCATCTGGTGAGCCTGGAGGTCCACCAAAAATATTTTCACCATGATCATAGAATATTTCAGAGCAAGGTCCACATGGCCCCGTATCACCCATTGACCAAAAGTTGTCTGACTCGTACTTTTTACTGGGTGACTTATCACCGATACGAATAATTTTATCTACCGGAATACCTATTTCGTCACGCCAAAAAGCGAAGGCTTCTTCGTCACTGTCATAAACAGTCACTAATAGCTTTTCTTTAGGTAAGGCTAATTTGACGGTTAAAAATTCCCAGGCAAAACGTATAGCGTCTTCTTTAAAGTAATCACCAAAACTAAAGTTACCTAACATTTCAAAGAAAGTATGATGGCGCGCCGTGTAGCCAACGTTCTCTAGATCGTTATGTTTACCACCCGCACGAACACAACGTTGCGACGAGGTTGCACGGGTATAACTTCTGCTCTCTGCCCCTAAAAAAACGTCCTTAAAAGGAACCATACCAGCATTGGTAAATAATAACGTCGCGTCATTACCTGGAACTAATGAACTACTTGGAACAATTTGATGTTGCTTCGAAGCATAAAAGTCTAAAAAAGTCTGTCGTAATTGTGCACTAGTTTTAATCATGGGAATGTTCACTCTCTGAAAAGTTAATTCTTGAATTTATTCGTTTAATCGCTATGAGTATATTTAATCAATATCATGATTTCATCCGAAGAGAAACCTCGAGACTGCATAAATCGAATGCGTTTTAATTTATCTTTTTGGTCTTTAATTGTACTTTCGCCAAAGCGTTTATTATACGCAAGCTCGGCTTGAAGATACCAATCAATTTGCTGATTTTTACTCAGTTCAGCTATAATAGTATCGCAAACACCTTTTTGTTCCAATTCATTGCTAATATAAAGCCAACCATAACCTTTATTAAGACGGCTACCAAACAAAGATTCGGCAAAACGTTGGTCACTCAAATAGTTTTTTTTAATTAGAAATTCAAGGACTGGCGTAATTTCATCTTCACTGTGTTGACGAAATTTGAGCTTTTGCATTAACTCTTCATAAGAATGCTCGCGACGAGAGAGGATACCTACCGAACAATGTAAGATAGCTTTGTTCAATGATTCATCACCTTTAAAGACGTTTTACCGCTTATTTTACCTTTAAATTAACGGATAATTATAGTGTTCAATTATTTAAATTTTAGATAAATAATAAGTTTTTACTTTGAGTGAATAATCACGCAGAATAAGTTGTTATAAAAGTAAGCGTAAAGTTTGCAGATAAACAGCAAAATAAAACAGGGATCTGTATGAAGGTATGTTTTAAGAACCTCAGTCAAATGTTCACCATTTTTTGTATAACATTATTGCTTTCTGCCTGTGGTGGTTCTAATGATAAATCAAAAAATTACGCCATCAACGCTGATGTTTCAACGATTAGCTTTAGCAATGAGATAATTACTGAGTTTGACGATTCAATAACCGTTAATGTTACTTTTGCTGGCGACGGTTTATTAGTGGGTTATGCCCCTGACTCCCAACCCGTGGGCTGGCTAGCCTTTAGAACTGAAAACCTAACCAGTAATTCTGCCACTGTTCATATTGATTTAACCCAAGCAGACCAAATTAATTTAGGTGAATACGTCACAAAGCTGCGTTTTTCAACGGGCGAACTCTCTGATAATGGCGCAACCTTAGTGCATCATGACATCAACGTTTCATTACTTATTTGGCAAGCAAATATAGATACTGAGCTGGTCAGTTTTCGTGGCACCTTTGGTGATCTCAGCATTCCTAGCCAAACAATCGCTATCACCAGTGAGAGTAATAACTGGCAGTTAAGCAGTGATATTGACTGGATAACTTTTGACATATCTTCGGGCTCAGGTGATGCAACGGTCACCGTTACCCCCAATATTAGCAGTTTTACTGCCGCGCAGTTAGCAAGCGGAAATATTATACTCACCGAAACAACAACGGGTGATACTAAGCTTATCCCTGTAGAAGTTGGTTTAGATAATCAATATTTGTATGCCAACCAAGCCAGCTTGGCTTTTACGTCAACCGCGAATATTTCAGTGCTTGAGCAAACCATCAAAGTCAGTACCAACAGCAGCGCTGAAATAAATTGGCAAGCAAGTTCCGCCTCAACCTGGTTAACCTTAACAAAACTCGACAATGATTTTCTTAAGGTTGCTGTTGATGTTAATGCCATGCCGGTAGCGGCGATAAGTCAAACTGAAATAACCCTCAATGCCATTGAAAATGAAGTTGTTATTGGGCATGTTCTACCGGTATCATTATTTCAAAGTACTGAGCAAACAGAAACTAAAGTCATCACGGACATAGCCGCAAATATCGATACCGTGATAGCAGCACCTAACATGCCCTACTTTTATGTTGGCTCAGAAAACAACTTACTTGTTTATCAACAATATAGTGGTGAATTAATTGCAACCATCGCTATCGCTCCTGATAACACCCTACTTGAGCAATTTATTGTTCATCCTGACGGTAGTAAATTACTAGCAAAAGCGCTTGAAGTTGTTATCAATGAAGACGAGACTACCACTGAAGTTGTTCATCGTTATAATATCAATTTAAGCGATTATAGTTTTACTGAAATTGCATCACCAACCATAGAGTTTGAACCTAGCCGTTACGTACAATTTTCTGGCCGATACTTTATTGTCACGCAAACACTTGAATACGCAAATGAAGAGTTACAACGCTTATTTTGGGATCGTGAAAATATCTTTTTCACGGAAACCATTGACCAAGCCAGTGAAACAGAAGCTTTATATGCATTAGACTTTCAAACAGCAACCTTAAATCGCTATAACGCAAAAATTAATGACTTTAGTCAAGATAAAATCATTACGAGCTTAACCCATGAATATAAACCAGAACGGTTAGCTGAAGCCGATAGTATTTCAAGCTTTGTCGTTAATGATAACGAAACGGCGCTTTATCTTATTAGCCCAACAAGTGAACACATTAGCTTCGATGGCACCGCTTTTACCGATATGGGATTACTCAACCAAGCAGACGGTGCAACGACGTTATTTGTTGAAAAGTCGAATAACAATTTTGCCCATTATCTTCGTTTTGTTCCCGCTAGCGGCTTCGTTGTGAATGTTTACAACCAAGCATCAGCACTGACTGCTACCATTGAAACTCAGGGACAACAGCCCACCAGCATTTATATTTCATCTGATAATAAACGCTTGTTAGTGAACGCGATAAATAGTACTCAAATAGAAATGGTAACTTTAGCGCAGTTTGATGTGTCGGCATCTCAGTTGTCTTTTAATACTACCTTAGGCAATGCCAGCGTTGCTAGCCAGGAATTGACTATTTCAGGCGTGAGTGATTCATGGCAAGCAACAACAGATGTTTCATGGTTATCTTTGACTCAAACAACAACGCAAGAGACTAAAACGCTTGTTATTTCCATTGATTCAAATGAGATCATCGGTTGGGGTTTATTTACCGGTATCATTACTATTACCGACCCAGAGACGGGTATCAATGTACAAGTAGTGATTGAGTTAGCGGTTGATGAAATAAGGTTATTCAGTAACGCTTCAGCACTAACCTTTACTTCACAAGCGGACAAGTCAACGCTCAGTCATACGGTAGATATTGTCACCAATAAATCCAGTGCGGTAGCTTGGCAAGCACAAAGTAATGTTAATTGGTTAACGTTAACGGCTGATACCGTTAATAATACCCTAGCGATCGACGCCGATCCAAGCAAAATAACGACTAATGGTTTGTACTATGGCGAAATCACCTTAGCACCGGTCAATAGTTCTGAAAGCGTCAAAGGTACAATAAAAGTCAGCTTTGAAAAAGGCGATTTTGACACAACAAGCATCAGTGAAATTGTTATCACTGATATTACACCTAATACCTCAGCTGTCGTATTAGACCCACTGCGTCCTAATATTTATATCGGCCAAGGTGATGTGATAAAAGTGTTTAATATTATTACTGGCGCTGCAATAACAACGATTAATTCACCGCTTGGCGGTGTTGATTTAACCGACTTGGTTATTCACCCTGATGGCTCACTCTTGTTAGCTTCAAATAGTGAAAACTACAACGATGAAAATGGGCAGCCGCAAACGCGTATTAATCATTATCAAATAAACCTTAACGATTTCAGTATTAACTTACTGCCAGCTGCTGACATAGATCTACAATCTAGGCCTAAAACTATTGCGATGGTCGCCGGTAAAGCCATTGTTATCAGTCAAGCGTTAGAATATGCAAACTTAGCTTTAGCGGTGCAGTTTTGGGATAGAGAAAATACTTTCAACTCACCCATTATCTATGACGTACCGGCAAGCAATCATGTTATTGCTTACAACACTAACACTTCAGCATTGCTACAATATACCTTAGCGTACAATGCCTTTACTGCTGAAAGTGTTCAACAAATTGCCAGTAATGAAAATATTAACAGCGCTTATAGTGGCGTTTTATTAAATATAGTCACCAGTAGTCGTGGCGCAGATCTTTATACAGCAAGCACCACTTCAGAGTGGACAACTTTTGATGGTACAAGTTTTACTGACCAAGGCGTTTTACGAGCGAGTATACGAACGGTTAACGTAGCCATTGACTCGGCTAATAATAGTTATTTCTATCGTTTAGATAGTAGTAGTAGTATTTTTATTCTCAGTAAATATGATGAAAACCAACAAGCCTTATTTACCGTCGGATATACTGCCGGTTCTTTTGACAGTTATATATCGCCAAACTACCAGCGAATTATTCACTACAATTCAACTGCAAATAGCTTAGTACTTGATTATATTCCTGATTAAGCTCAGCTACATATTGCACTTATATAATCCCGTGCTCGCACGGGATTTTTATTTCCACTAAAGCCTACTTATTTATCTTATTATGTATTTTACAAAAATAATCAAGGTAAAAGCTGACAACTTAACAATTCAGCTTTTTTAACCGGTTACTCACCGTTTTTAAACGTGCTGCATCTTGTAGCTTGGCCGAGTGCAACATAGAATAAATTCATTAGCTTTGTCTATACGATATTAACAAAGTCATTTAATTGTCTAACATTTAATAAAGGTCATTTATGAAAAAGCGCTTACTCGCCCCGCTTGCTATTGCTATCACATTAGCCGGTTGTCAGTCGTACGACGATAACAAGAATCAAACTAAAGAAAGTCAGCAAAAAATTAAAAAAGCTGAACATATAAATCCATTGTTCAGTGCATTTACTACGCCACACGGCATCCCCCCTTTTGATCAAATTAAAAAAAGTGATTACTTACCCGCATTTGAGCAAGCTATTAGTGAAAATAAAATAGAAATTTCCACTATTGCCAATGCCACTAACACAGCAACATTTGCAAATACCATTGAAGCGATGGAAAAGTCAGGTGATTTTCTTAACCGCGTCAGTAATGTATTTTACGGTTTAACCGGTTCAATGTCTGACGAAGAAATGCGCAATATTGCCAAAGCAGTATCACCACAATTATCAGCGCTAAATGACGACATTAATCTTAATGCAAAATTATTTGCTCGGGTAAAAACGGTTTATGACAAAAAAGATCAACTGAATTTACAAGTAAACGAATTAACCTTACTTGAGAAAACCTACAAAGGTTTTGTCCGTGGTGGTGCTAATTTATCAGATGCTGACAAAGTAAAATTACGTCAATTTAATACCCAATTGAGTGAATTAAGCTTAAAATTTGGCGAAAATTTATTACACGAAACGAACAGCTTTGAAATGGTTATTGATAACAAGGCTGATCTAAACGGTTTACCTGATGATATTATTGCCGCCGCAGCTGTTACGGCAAGCGATAGAGGCCATGAGGGTAAATGGGTATTCACCACTCATCGTCCTAGCAAAAATCCCTTTCTAACCTATGCAACTAACCGTAAATTACGGGAAACCTTATATAAAGGTTACACCATGCGCGGTAACAATGACGATGAGTTTGATAACAAGAGTATTGCTGCAGAAACAGCCAGCTTACGTTACCAAAAGGCACAGTTATTAGGTTATAAAACTCACGCACATTTTGTCCTTGAAAATGCGACGGCTAAAACACCTGAAAACGTATTTGGTTTATTAAATCAAGTATGGCCAGCTGCTTTAGCGAGAGCAAAAGAAGAGTCAGCTGATATGCAAAAGCTGGCTAACTCACAAGGCACTAAAATTGAAATAGAAGCTTGGGATTGGTGGTACTACGCTGAGAAAATTCGTAAAGCTCGCTACGATATAGATGCAGCAGAAACTAAGCCATATTTCTCGCTAGAAGGTACTTTACAGGGAATATTTTTCACCGCAGAGAAATTATGGGGCGTAACCTTCAAAGAACGCAACGACTTACCTAAATACCATGAAGATGTACGTACCTTTGAAGTCTTTGATAAAGACGGCAGCTATGTTGGTATTTATATGACTGACCATTACGTGCGCGAAAGTAAACGTGGTGGTGCTTGGATGAGCAGCTTCCGCAAACAACATCGTATGTATGGTGAAGAAGTTACCCCTATTATCTACAACGTATTAAATTATCCACGCCCGGTCGGTGATACGCCAACATTATTAACTTTTGATCAAGCATCGACCTTATTTCATGAATTCGGTCATGCAATTCAGGGCTTGTTGTCTAACGGTTATTACCGCTCACAAACAGGTACTGCTTTACCACGTGACTATGTTGAATATCCTTCACAAGTCATGGAAAATTGGATGACTGAACCAGAAGTATTAGCAAACTTTGCTAAGCACTATAAAACAGGTGAAGTTATTCCAATGGCATTAGTTGATAAAATTCAAGCTTCAGGTAAATTTAATCAAGGTTTTGGTACCACTGAATACCTTGGTGCAGCTTTACTTGACATGAGTTGGCATTCTTTAGAAACAGCAGAGCTGCAAGATGCTGCCGTATTTGAGAAAAAGGTCTTATCAGAAATTGGCTTAATCAAAGAGATATCACCTCGTTATAGAACAGGTTACTTTTCTCATATATTCTCTGGCGGTTATTCATCAGGTTATTACGGCTACATTTGGTCAAATATCTATGATGCAGATACATGGTTAGCGTTTAAAGAAAATGGCATATTCGATGAGAAAACTGCAGATTTATACCGTAAGCATATCTTAGAGCCCGGTGGTAGTGAAGATCCTACAATAATGTACCGTCGCTTTAGAGGTCAAGACCCTAAAGTTCAACCTTTGCTTGACCGTCGTGGTTTAACGACAACTAAGTAACGTTAACCCTAATATTATTAATATCCGTTATTTAAGACTCCGTCATGCTGATACTAGATTTATATGAGTCTCAGCATGACGATTTATAACTGAAAAAGATATTAACTGACATAACGCTTTATGGTTGCTAAAAAAACTAAGTGCTTATATTTACATGCTGATTTTATATCCAATAAAGTCCTTTTCAGCGGAATAACGTCCAGCTTTAAAAATTTTTAATAAAAGTTTATTTGTATTGTTTATAACCTAATAATGTAATAATAATATTCTTTCATCGCCATATAGCTCACTAAAGTTAACCCCCAATTATGAAGTTAAAATCTGCTGTATTACTCATATTGAAAGGTTTTGTAAAAATGAGTGTTATTTTCAATAACCGTAAAATAAAGCCTTCGCTGTTTTTATTTTTGCTGATACTTTTTCCTTCCTGCGTTTCATTCGCTGCAGTGCAATCAACTCGGTTTGAGCGTCTATCTATTGAAGATGGCCTACCACAAAGTGATGTAAATCAAATACTACAAGACAGACAAGGCTTCATATGGGCAGGAACTTCCAACGGGTTAGCACGTTATGACGGCTATACGTTTAAAGTATTTAAGCATAGTGGTAAAAATCAGAACTCACTAACAGGCAATGTGATTCGAACTATATTTGAAGATAAAAGTGCTAACCTCTGGATAGGTACAGAATTTGGACTTAATCACTTTAATCCGAGAACTGAACAGTTTAGACACTTTCGTTACAATGCTAATAAGCCAAATAGCTTAAGCCATGATGTTGTCAATGCAATAACTCAAGACCGCTTAGGCAATATCTGGATAGGTACTCGGGGCGGACTTAATCGTTTTGATCCAAAAACAGGGCAGTTTACTCATTATAAATATAATATAAATAATCCAAAGAGTTTAAGCCATAATAATGTCTGGGCAATATTAGAGGATAATAACGGCGAAATTTGGGTTGGCACTCATGCTGGTCTTAGTCGCTTTAATGCAAAAACCGAGCAATTTACTCATTACTTTCACAATGCTAACGACCCCAATAGCATAACTCAAGGACCAGTTTGGTCAATAATTACCGATAGACAAAATAATCTTTGGATGATTACTGAAAACGGCTTAAATCGATTTAGTCTGCAAACTGAGCAATTTACTCATTACCGCCATGAGGCTAATAATGCTAATAGTTTAAGTGATGGAATAGTTTTCACGTTAGCGGCTGATAAAAACGGCAACCTTTGGATTGGGACAAGTTTAGGATTGAATAGACTAAACCTTGAAACTGAGGCTTTCACCTATTACCGTCATGAAGAGGCTAATATAAATAGCTTAGGCTCTGGTGGTGTTATGGCTATTTTAGAGGACGGAGAAGGTAATATTTGGTCAGGGACTAACAAAGCGGGTCTTAGCCGCTTCAATCCAAAAATAGAACAGTTTGGACATTACCGTCGAGATGCCTTTACCCCCGGGAGCTTAAGTAGTAATTGGGTTGCTGCGATCGTTGAAGACCCGCAAGGCAACCTTTGGGTGGGGTTTGATTCAGAAGGCATTAATCGTTTTAATAAAAAAACTCAGCAGTTTGAGCATTATAGTATAAATAAAACTAACCCAGAAAATATAAGTAATAACGGGGTTAACGCAATAACTAAAGATCACCAAGGCAATATTTGGTTTAGCACTAGGAGTGCATTAAATAAATTCACCCTCAAAACGGAAGTATTCAGTAATTATTGGCATAACTTGGATGATTCAGACAGTTTAGGTAGCAGAGGTATCCAAGCGATAACTGAAGACAGCCAAAATAACCTTTGGATAGGTACTACTAATGGTCTAGATTATTTTCTCCCTAAAACTGCAAAATTTAGGACCTATCAGCATAGTGAAGTTAATTTAAACAGTTTGAGCCATAACCATGTTTTAGCAATAACTGAAGATAACCAAAAAAACCTTTGGGTGGCTACTGCTGAGGGCCTTAATTATTTCAATCCTAAGACTGAAGTATTTACTCATTATCGTCATGATATGACTCAACCAAGCAGTTTAAGTCATAATTATATTACCTCAATAGCTTTAGATGACGAGGGTAACCTTTGGGTAGGCACCATGAATGGCTTAAACCTTATGGATATGAAGTCGGGGGAGTTTATACGTTTTACCGAAGAGGACGGATTACCTGATAGCACCATTTATGCAATAGAGATTGATGATCAAGGTTATTTATGGATAAGTACCAATCAAGGCTTATCTCAATTTAACCCCAAGTCTAAAACGTTTAAAAATTATGATGTTGCCGATGGCTTACAAAGTAATGAATTTAATGCTGGCGCTTCTTATAAGAGTGACAGTGGCGAATTGTTTTTTGGCGGCATTAATGGTTTTAATCGATTTTTTCCTAATAAGCTAATTCAGGATAACAATAAACCTGTGGTCGTTTTCACCGAAATGCTATTGTTGAATCAATCAGTCGCTATCGATGCCAATAAAGAACACGATAAAAATAAGGCAAAACCAGAAGATGGTACATTTTTTTTGGAGAAAGGGATCCATGCAACATCAGCAATCACTTTAACCCACAAAGAAAATTTAGTGGCGTTTGAGTTTAGTGCTTTACATTTTTCGGCCCCAAAAAAAAATCAATATGCATACAAGCTTGAAGGTTTTGATGACCATTGGATAATGACCGATTATAAAAATCGCCGAGCAACGTACACAAATCTATCTGGTGGTGAATACTTACTAAGAGTAAAAGCAAGCAACCCTGATGGTATTTGGAATGAAGAAGGTGTTTCACTTAAAATAACCGTGCTACCACCGTTCTGGAACTCTTGGTGGGCATATACCTTATATTTCATCTCATCTTTGTTCATATTAGTCTTTTTTATTAGGGCTCATCAAAAAAAAGCAATTTTTGAACGTGACCTTATTAAGCAATTAGAGCATCAAGTTTCCACACAAACGGCTTCAATCAAACAAGAATCGAAAAAGGTTATTAAAGCGAATGAAGTTAAATCTCAATTCTTAGCGAATATGAGCCATGAGATAAGAACACCTTTAACCTCTATTATTGGCCAAACTGAAGCGATATTACATGGTGATATTGATAACAGTGCTGACAGCATAAAAGTTATATATAATAATAGCTTGCACTTGCTGAGCTTATTGAATGACACCCTAGATTTAAGCAAAATAGAGGCAAATAAATTTGAATTAGAAATAACGGCCTTAGATCTGATACAAATACTTGTCGACATTAAAAATATTTTCTCAGAACAAGCTAAATCTAAAGGCTTAAATTTTACCATATACCATACTTTGCCCTCCCCTTTTATGATCAATATTGATGGCTTTCGTTTAAAGCAAATTCTTATTAACCTTTGTTCAAATGCCATTAAGTTCACTGAAAAAGGGGATGTTGCTATTGAAATATACGCGCAACATTATAATCATATCAACGAATTAACCTTCAAAATACGTGATACAGGCATAGGTATCAGTGATGAACAATTAAGAAGAGTGTTTGACGCCTTTACGCAAGCAGATACCAGCATTAGTCGGCGCTTTGGTGGCTCAGGTTTAGGGTTGAATTTATCTGAAAAATTAGCAGACTTCATGGGGGGAATAATCGATGTTGAAAGTGAGATAGGTCAAGGCAGTATTTTTACTTTGATATTACCGTTCACTCCCACCAGTTCAACTGAGATTGTAAAAGAATTCGAAGTAACAAAGAAGACCTTCAGTGGCGCTATTTTATTGGCTGAAGACCATGATGATAA
This sequence comes from Colwellia sp. BRX8-5, assembly GCF_014077325.1. Lineage (NCBI taxonomy): Bacteria > Pseudomonadati > Pseudomonadota > Gammaproteobacteria > Alteromonadales > Colwelliaceae > Colwellia > Colwellia sp. BRX8-5. The sequence continues at coordinate 67,171 of NZ_JACGVR010000013.1, read as the reverse complement.
TAGGCATTTAATGAGCAGGCTACTGACCGGACTAGGTTTTGAGGTTTATACTGCGACAAACGGCTACGAAGTAATAGCGTCTTACTTTAAAAATAAACCTGATTTAATCTTACTTGATATTCAGATGCCCAAAATGGATGGTATAGAAGCGATAAAAATTCTAAGAGCTAGATCTTGTGAAGTACCGATTATTGCATTAACGGCAAATACCTTAGCCAAAGATCTAGAACAATATTTAGCGCTAGGATTTAATGGATTTCAAGCTAAGCCTTTTGAGCGACAAAACTTTATCAATACCATCGCTAAGTATTTTGAACAGCCTATCAAAACCAACCACGAAGACAATAGCTCGCTAACTAATAGCAACATTGATATATCTGATTTGGTTGCTAAATTTGAAGTGGGTTTAATTGCAGAACATAAAAACTTCATATTGTTGAACCAAACGAATGATAATGATGCACTTGCTAAGCAAGCACATAAACTAGCTGGAGCCGCACAAATGTTTGGTTATAGCAACATAACACGAGTCGCAATGAGCTTAGAGTCCAATATTAAGAAAAAAAATTCTGCCGATATTAAATCTAGCACCCATGAGCTTATTGCGGCGTTATTAACGGTTATTAACAAAAGTGACTGATAACGTTTCTCATCATTTTATCTGTTAGCACATTTGAAGCATATTAATCCGGCTATTAGCACCATATCCTACTGTTCGTCGTAAACGTAAAAACCCCAGTAAGTGCAAACTTACTGGGGTTTTTTATCAGCTTAAACTAAAAGAAACACTTACTTCATGTAAGGGTCACTTTCAAAAAAAGCAAAAACGGTATCAAAGGCAGGTTCTTGATATTGCTTCAAGCCGGTATCACGAAAATCAATATCTATTTGACTTCTTACCAGGGTTTTCTTAACAAAACTACCCGCAATAATTTCTACTTGTAGTTCTTTTATAAGTTGAATACACGCTTCTAATTTAAAGCCGATCGGTCCACCAGAAAATTTACCTTTTAAAGCACGACCACGGATAACAACTTTATCAACGTGATAGTCTTCCATCAATTTAGCAAAGGTAAATTGGAAGTGTTGTACTGCTTCGGAATCACCTGCATCTACTAAAGATATTTTTTGCACGCGTGTTTGCGGAATATCATACAAACCGTTTTCACGTGACATAATACAAATAATTGCATCATTACCTTTTAATTCAACACCACATATTCTCATAACTTACCCTCATTAAATTCGCGGTCGCATTATATACCGAAACAGTGAATACCGAAACAGTTAATGACATTAGTTGTATTACCCTATAGTGTTGCTTTTAATTTAATCCCCTTTTGCTTAGTAAAATCAAGATAATCTTCTAAGGCTTTGGGGTTACCTTTATTTTTCTGGCAAACACTTTTTTGATATTGATAACTAAACATATCAAACCATTGATCCAATAATTGTCCATTGACCGGTTCTTTTGCCATTGTTAACATTTTTGCCGCGACTTCTGCGGTAGCAAATTGATAGTTTTCTTCGGCAATGCGTATTTGATAGCGAGAGGTATTAGCCGCTTCGTCAAGTAAATGTGGGTCAAAAGCAGCAATGGGGAATTGGTTCAAGTAAGGACTTTTACGAAACATTTTTTTCGCTTCACGCCAGCAACCATCCAACATAACAAAGAGTGGTCTTTTACCTGAAGGTATGGTCATTTCATTACAAAAAACCTCACGTTCAGCCTGTGCATACTGTTGAGGAAAAACAACATAAGGTTGCCATTGCTCGTCGTTTAAAATGGCTAACATTTCTTTATTTTCTTTAGTTCTTGACCAAAGAAATGCAAAGGTATCTGGCACGACATCAGCAATTAACTTGCCTGTATTACTTGGTTTTAGTACTTCTGTGTCATACATCAATAATAAAAAACCGGCATTACTGGTAGAATTTGGCGAATATGAACAAATACAATGAGGTTTTGCTAGACGACATAAGTCACAACGTACAACACGTTGCCCACGAGACTTGTAAGTCGTCGTGCTCAGACTCATACGATAATGATGAAGTTTATGTACAGCGTGCATAAGTGTAATTAAGACCAATTCCAACATAAAAAAATAGCGGCAATTAAGGCCGCTACTTTAGTGATTTTTAGTTTGATGTGCAATGCTTAAAATTGCGGTTTACTGAATAAATTAACTTACTCAAACCCATTGGGGTTTTGTGACTGCCAGCGCCAAGTATCAGCAATCATAGTATTTAAATTACGTGTTGCTTGCCAGCCTAATAGGCTGTTTGCTAATGATGCATTAGCGTAAACAGTGCCAATATCACCCGCGCGGCGCGGTACAACTTTATAAGCGATGTTTTGACCACTAATTTGTTCAAAAGTATTCACTATTTCTAATACCGATGTACCATTTCCCGTACCGATATTAATGGCTTTACAGCCTTGTATTTTTGTTAAACTCTCTAACGCTTTAACATGACCAATCGCTAAATCTACCACATGAATGTAATCACGAACACCGGTGCCGTCTGGCGTGTCGTAATCATCTCCAAAGACTTGTAGTTGAGGTAAACGTCCTACAGCTACTTGGGCAACATAAGGTAATAAATTATTAGGAATACCATTAGGATTTTCACCAATAGTCCCTGATTCATGTGCGCCAATCGGGTTAAAATAACGCAGACATGCGATTGACCATTCGCTATCACTTTTCGCTAAATCAAACAGCACATGCTCAACCATTAATTTAGTTTGCCCATATGGGTTAGTCGCAGAAGTTGGCATAGTTTCATCTAATGGTGATGGATTATTCTCACCGTAGACAGTTGCAGATGAGCTAAAAACTAAATTTTTAACGCCATGTTTAGCCATCACCTGAAATAAAGTAACAGAGCCTGAGACATTATTTTGATAATAACTCAGTGGAATTTCGTTTGATTCACCAACCGCTTTTAAGCCAGCAAAGTGCACAACTGCTTCGATATTATATTGCTCAAAAACAGCATCGAGCGCTGCTTCATCGCAAATATCAGCTTTAATAAAGGTTACTGTTTTCCCGGTAATCGCTTTAACGCGATCAAGGACTAAGGTAGATGAATTTGATAAGTTATCAACGATAACAATATCTTTATCTAATTTAAGTAACTCTACCACGGTATGACTACCGATATATCCAGTACCGCCGGTGATTAATAAACTCATTTTTAGTCCTTGTTTAAATAGATCCGAGATCTTAAAGCCGTCATATTGATACTGAAATTCATTCAGGATGACGATGGAAAAGTGATACTTTATTTGATCACTGTGTTATGAGTGATATTCTGACACTGTCGCGATAAACTTACTAAGGATTTTTTGGATAATTAAATGTCTACCGTGTCTGCTCGACTGTTACCTTAGCCTCAATGCTCAATGCTCAATGCTCAATATTATCAGGCTAAATTCTACGCAAAAATATTATAAGTGATTTAATACATCCCAAATAAACATAGTAGCCGTTATGTTTTACTATCCAACAATATAAAGTACAGACAAGACTTTACCGCTACTTTATTGGTTTGGCTGAATTAACATTATCCTTCTGCGAGCTCTCTTGCACAAAGGAACGCTTTTATTTCATCACGAGAACCCAAAATATGCTGTTTTAACAAAGCAACAGACTTTTCAATATTACCTGCTTTACATAGAGCGAGTAATTCATTGTGTTCAGATTCTGCTTTTGAAATACCCCCTGCCCATAATAAATGCATGCGAATATAACGGTCTGCATTTTTATTCAAAGTGTTAACTAAGTCTTGTGTTTGCGGACGATTTGCCCCTGAGTATAAACAGTTATGGTAATCAGAGTTCAATTCGCTCCAGGTATTAGCCGCATTTTCTTTACCAAGCGCTTTGTCTAATTTCCCAAGAAGTTCTGTCGCTTCGTCAAGTTTTTCAACCGTAAGACGAGGGATTGATGACGCCAACAAGTCAGCTTCCAACATAGCACGCAGTTCAAATAATTCATCAACTTGACTAGCATTTAGCTCGGTAGCTGTAGCGCCTTTATGCGGTTCAAAAGCAACTAAACCTTCAGCTTCTAATTGTAGTAACGCTTCACGTACCGGAATTCGACTAACATTTAACTCTTCGGCTAATGCCGCTTGCCGTAAAGGTTGTCCTGCTTGAATTTCGCCACTGAGGATCTTCTCTCTAAGGGTTTCAACAACTAACTGAGTTCGGGTTTTATAAACAATGGTCATAAAGTACTTCTCTTGCAAGTGTGCTGACATTATAAGGGTTTATTAGCTAAAAAAAAGCGACTAACAAATATTAGCCGCTTATTGTTGTTATCAATGAAAGTTATAACTTCAAACCTACCGACTTAATAATCTAGTTAGTGACTCATAGGGCTGATTTTAATAACCAATGATTGGGGGAGGAGTTGATTTGCATTCCCAACAGTGATTACGATCATTTAATTAGCGCTAAACGTATGGCTTACCTTGTTTTTTTTATGAATACACTTCAACTTCTGTTGGTACCTTATTGTCAATTAAATGATGATTTCATAGACAATCGCTAAATCATTTTTACGCGATATTAAAGTATTTCACTTGCAACAAGATTGGCCTTTAAGTTGGCCTCTAATTAGGGATAAATTCTATGAATTATTATTATCAGCTCTTTAAAGTAGCACTTGCTGAAATCACCCATTTTAAAAGCCATTTACTTGTCTTTGAAAAGAGCTCAGCTAGCACTATTATGTGTCAATTTACCCATCCCCCTTTTAATGACAAATAAAATAAAGACTAGCCAGCTAGTTAAAAATTCTTTAAGTAACACAACTATTACAGGGCATTAATCGACGTATAAAGTTATTAACATCAACACCCTTTTATGACGAAAAAAACGATGGAGATTACAATACAAAACTGGGACTTGGCATTTTTATGCGTTAAAATAACGCAATATTATATTAAATAATAACATCACCAATAAGATAGCGATAACCACAACTTGGTCGTATTATACAACGAACTACAATCCTTTTTTAATTGATTTTAAGCTCCATAGAGTAATTTTTTTCATATATAACTTGGCAAACACAAAGGCTTACCATGCAAAACCACCAAATAATAAAAAAAAGAATATTCACTTTACTGTTATTGGTTACTGCAATGGCAGTATTTATGCCAAAATCTGCAGCAACCACGATCATTTTAGACTTCACGACTATCGACTCTACTGATATGTATGGCGCTAAGACTAATGCTTTTGATGAATCTATCTATGGCTTTAGTAACATGGGATTAAATGACGTTATTAACAATATATCGTCGGCGATCAGCAATGACTTCTTTGGCTATAGCTATGCTGGTTTATCGGCTGGTAAAGAGCTAAATATTAATTTCGAAGTTGGCACAATAGGTTCAGGCCCAAGTAATGGCGATAATGAGTTCTCGTATTTTCAATTCGGTAACGTAACCAGTGGAGAGTCACATTTAGGCCATGCCTGCTCAGGATGTGCTTTAACATCGTATTGGCAAGGGAAGGTTATTGGTTCAATTTTCACCAATAATATAGCAACAGACTTAGCCCGCTATGCCACTAATAATAAAGAACTGATTAACCTGATAGCTGGTACAGCATCACATGAAATTGGCCATTCTCTTTTCTTATCACATCCAGGGGGAAAAGAACTTAACCCCGGTGAGTCGGATTATGGTTTGATGGCAACAGGTGCTTCACAACCGTCTATGCCAAACGAGCAACGAGTACTAGACCGTGCCTTCTCTAATAGAAATTTCGATACTTTAATAACGAGAGTAGGTCTTCGAGATGTTCAAATCGCCGCTATTCCAGAGCCAAGTACTATTTTGTTATTGTTAAGTGCCTTACTTATGCTTATTGTAAAAAGAAAAAAATATTAGTGGTGACTTTTATTTTATTAAAAAATAGTTCTATAGTACAAAAAAAAATAGTCTTTTATACTAAGCTACTTACGTGTTTACTTTTTTTATTTATGCTACTAAATTCGTTTGTCGCTCATGGCGATCAAATATTTTTAAGCTCGCAAGCGCTTGTTAAAGTTTCTGATGTTGCCGTAACAGGAAAGCTAATACATAAACAAAATATAACACTTACAAACAAACAAGTTATTCGTGTGGGTGCTATTTATATCGAACAGGTATTTAAAGGGCTATCACCGAGTCAACAGAGTCTTTTAATAGAACTCCCACCTTTCACAGCTAATGGAATGTTAAAGAGTACTGATGTTGTTTTAGAAATAGGTAATGAGGGTCTCTGGTTATTAAAAAAGCACACTAATGGTCTTTATCGAGTAGAACGGACAGACGCCTTATTACCAAAAGAAAAAGCAACCATACTATTTAAGTGACCCCCATTAGTACCCCCTACTTAGATTGGCACTAGCGTGAACTAATACTGAGCGGTACTAACACTAAGGGGGGAACTTGTTATTAATAGGTCTCCTTGACCGCATAGTATTAATTTTAAAAGGTTCATGAAAAAGCTAAACTCATTAATGCAGTGAAACAGATGACATCGAACATTGTGCAGTTTCTTTACTTTGATAAATAGCTTGTTGGCTATCAATAATGTTAGCGTCTTTCGGTGCGAGTCTTAAGGCTTGTTCAATCGTTTGTTTTGCCAATTGGTTACAGCCTATCGCATTTAATGCATAAGCATAATTATTGAGGTAAGCAGACTCTTGTGTTGCTAATTTATAGCCTTGTTGATACCAAAAATTTGCTTGTTTTACATCGTGGCTTAAAAAGTAATTACCCAATAAAAAATAAGGTAGCCAATAATCTGGCCATTGCTTGGTTGCTTGGGTAAGCGCTGTTATGCCCGCTGAGCTTTTCCCTACTGAAATTAAATCTTGGGCTGCGCGCGTATAAATGAATGGCTTCAAATACTGACTGGCTTTAGTCGGGGGGAGCGCAGCTAAAAGCCAATATTTACCTCTAGCCCATGTTCTTTCAAAAACACTAAACTCAGCAACTCTATTAGCAAGGTCACCCGAATGCAGGGTAATAAGTTGTTTTTTTAAGTCATAACCGGTAACCACAGCATAATGCCACATCGGATACCAAGGCGTTGAGACATTTTGCAAAACAACAACAGGTATATCTTCGCTAACTAACGACAATAACTGAGCTAAATTACCTTCTTGTGCGTAAGCAACAAAACCAGCTTGACGAGCAGAAGCAACCATCTCAATTTGAAAGCTACCTTTTAACTTTGGAACAAATAACTCAGCCGCTAAGCTTTGTTGATCTTTTTCCACCCCATAATAATTAAAAACTTCAGACAGCGTTGCAGGACCACAAAAAAAATCTTGCTGGGGGAAGAAAGGTACGTTGTTAATTTGATGTTTAGCCGTAATGTCAGGCGGTGAAGCCAAGAGTGCCTTGCTTTGCGGTGGCGTTGCACAGCCATTAGCTAAAAACAAAAAGCTGACCAAAAGGCCAGCTTTACAAAAGGTATAATTTAACACCTATAATTTAATTTATGGGTCTAATGAATGAATAAACATCAGTTATACCCATTACATCCAAAACAGCTAAAACCACTAGCACAGTGACTATAGTACCAACGACTCCGCTAGCAGCAGGCATATCGTTTAGGGTTGAATTAAAAGTATTGAGTTCTTGTTGTGTCATATTAGCCACTCGAGTTCGAGCATCGGCAACATTAACCCCCAAAGAAACTAACTTTTCTTGAACTTCTGCACCATCAAGTAAGCTTAAAACTTGTTGGGTGTTATACAAACTTTGCTGCTGTTGAATAACATTGCTTGAAGGGATAACTGCGCCAAAAGCATTTGAGATGCTAAACAACACAGTAAATATTGCACAGGATACTATTGATATTTTTTTCATGTTATTGCTCGCTTAATGATTAATAGTGATACTTGTAAAATAAAATAAGGCTAACGACTAAGCGTTAATTACTTTAGCCAGTCACAAACCGTTATATATCAAAGTATGACTCTAGCACAGATAATTGAAAACCCTAACAATGTTAGGCGACGTCTTGATTTTATATAAGGTTAATCCGTTGTGCTTAGCTTAAATTTAAATAAAACAATTAGTTTGATTCAGCACAAAGTAATACTTTTCACATTTTATATAATACCCTAAACCCACTAAAACACTATTCTTATGAATCAACAGCTTATCGTTTTTTTAAAAGCATTACTCGGTAGTTGCAAAGACTTACTGCCAATAATTTTAGTGATCGCTTTTTTTCAATTTGCTGTTCTTCAACAACCCATGCCAAATATTGGTGATATTTTAGTAGGTTTAGCATTAGTTGTGCTCGGCCTGACTTTTTTTATTTATGGCCTAGAAATGGGACTATTTCCCATTGGCGAATCTATGGCACAAGCCTTTGCAAAAAAAGGCAGCATTAGTTGGTTACTTACCTTCGCTTTTTGCCTGGGCTTTGGCACCACCGTTGCCGAGCCTTCATTAATTGCTGTAGCCAAAGAAGCAGCAAGTGTGGCCGCCTCTGGTGGCATTATAAAAGATACTTTAGCCGCACAAATTTCCTATGCAAATGGACTGCGTTTTACTGTTGCATTTGCCGTAGGGCTTGCCATTGTGATTGGTGTATTACGTATTATACGTGGCTGGCCAATTCAATACCTCATCTTGGGAGGCTATGTACTTGTAGTGATGATGACTATGATTGCTCCAAGCTGGATAATCGGTATTGCTTACGATTCAGGTGGCGTGACTACATCAACCATTACCGTTCCCTTAGTCACTGCACTGGGCGTTGGTTTAGCTTCTGCAATCAAAGGTAGAAACCCGATGACCGATGGTTTTGGCTTAATCGCTTTAGCTTCATTAACCCCGATGGTTTTTGTGATGATTTACGGCATGGTGATCAATTAATGGCTTTACTTTTTGAGTTTTTAATTACCTTAAAAAACACCATTATTGACGTACTGCCAATACTGTCAATTATTTTAGGTTTCCAACTATTAGTGATCCGCAAACCCATTCCACATATTAAACAAGTCGGCTTTGGTTTTATTTATGTATTAATTGGTTTAGCTTTATTTTTACTGGGTCTAGAAAAAGCCTTATTTCCATTAGGTAAAATGATGGCAACACAATTAACAGCGCCAGAATTTATCCATACTGGCGAACAGGTATTAACTCGCATTCATTGGTCAGATTACTTCTGGGTATATATTTTTGCAGCTGCAATAGGTTTTAGCACTACAATTGCTGAGCCGTCATTGATTGCTGTAGCAATAAAGGCAGAAGAAGTTTCTGGTGGAGCCATAAAGGCCAATAGTTTACGAATATCTGTGGCGATTGGTGTTGCTATCGGTATCGCCCTTGGTAGTTATCGTATCGTGGTTGGTCATCCTATTCATTACTATATTATCTCTGGTTATATCGTTGTCGTTATTCAAACATTTTTTTGTCCTAAGCTAATTGTGCCTCTGGCTTACGACTCTGGCGGTGTAACCACATCAACAGTCACAGTCCCTTTAGTTGCCGCTTTAGGCTTAGGTTTAGCCAGTACCATTCCGGGACGTAGTCCACTGATTGATGGTTTTGGCTTAATCGCTTTTGCCAGTTTATTTCCTATTATTGCTGTAATGGCTTATGCACAATTAACCCAAGCAAAAGCCCAACAAATCGAACGAAAAAGTGAAAACAGAAAACGAATTAATATTAATAAACGCAGCTTAAGAAAAAAACAAGAGCCCTCAAAAAGCTCAAGACAAGATAAATTAAACAGGTGATCACATGCAATTCAAACTAATTGTCGCATTTGTTGACGACGGTGTAACAGACGAAGTTATGAAAGGCGCCAGAATGGCTGGAGCCACTGGCGCAACGATAATAAATAATGCTAGAGGTGAAGGTATTAAACGCCAAAGAACCTTTTTTGGTATGCAACTTGAGACACAAAGAGACGTATTACTTTTTGTCGTTGAAGAACATTTATCAAGAAAAATTCTAGAACGGATCAGTAAAATCGCAGGGTTTGACCAAGATCCGGGTAAAGGTATTGCGATTCAACTAAATGTCGAAGATGCTGTTGGCGTAGCTCATCAAGTAGAACGCTTAAAAGGCAAAGTTGAGGAAGAACTATGATCCATAAATTAGTACAAGTTAAAGATGCAATGACCACTGATAACTATCAATTTGCTGATGGCATGATGACTGTTGCTGAAGGTATTAAATTAGCAAAAAAGCATAATGTTAATGCCTTAATTATCAATAAGCGTAATCCTCAAGATGAATACGGTTTAGTGATGCTTGCTGATATTGCGAAAGAGGTCTTAGCAAAAGACCGTTCGCCCGACCGGGTAAACTTATATGAAATAATGGCAAAACCTATCTTAAGTGTTAACCCAAATATGGATGTAAGATATTGCGCTCGGTTATTTGAACGCTTTAGCATTCACTTAGCCCCCGTTGTTGCAGACAATGAAATTGTTGGCATGGTTGATTACATTAATATGGTTTTTAGCCAGGTAGAATAGCAACCCTGTTATAAAGTCTAAGGTGATGCTTTAGGCTTTATTATGAGTAAAACATCTTGGCGTTTTAAAAGAAAAATAAGCGGTGATAAAAAACACGCCCATAACGATTAATGTGCCGGTGTCTCCCTGATAAGGTGTAATAACATTAAAGTAAAATAAAGCATTCTCTAATAAGCCAACACCCACACCGATAATAAATAAAATATAGCCACTAGACTGCCCTTTTGCTCCGATAAGTTTGGCCAACAAATAGCCTAACACAGGTATAAAAGACCAAATAAAGAAGACCACTATTGAAAATATAATGGCTGACAAAGCAAGACTTTGCTGTGATAGAACATTAATAACCGAGTAAAGTTTAACCAAACAATAGCCAATATATAAATACAAAAATAACATCTACAACTTCCTAAAATAACGATAACCCAACTATAATAACAAGCAGTATAAAAATTAACTTATGCTAGAACAAACAAAGACCACTTAACTATAATTAACTAGCAAATAATGCTTTAGCTATTGTTCAATAAATCGTTACCGTGAGCTGAGTTATCGATTAGTTAGTTTGATTAATTAAATTAATAAGTCAGTTATCACAGCTGACAATTGATTATATAAAACATTTCTCATTGACGTTTTTCGCCATAACACACCAATTTCTCGATAATAATCTTGATCTAATGGTGCAATGGTTAACCCCTCATTTTCCCCAATATTTTTCTTTACCGCCATCTCAGGCAAAAAAGTAAAACCTTGATGAAAAGCGGTCATCTGTACCAATGTTGACAAGCTTGACGCAGAAAAAGAATGAATACGCGATTTATCAGCAAGTTTACATGCCGACAAGGCATGCTCAGTAAGGCAATGTTCTGATGATAATAAGAAAATACTCTGTTCTGGTAAATGTTTATAACTGTCTGTTTGTTGAAAGGTCTCTACTAGCCTTTTATTACCTGCCATAAAAAACCTGTCTTTACCTACTAATCGACAATGAAAGTTATTTACTGCTATTGGCAACGCTAGAATCAACACATCTATTTCACCATTATTAAGCATATTCATTAAGTTTTCAGTAGTATCTTCACGTAAAAATAAGGCTAAATCAGGAAGTTTACTTTGGCAGGCGCGCACAAAATCGGTTAATAGGAATGGCGCAATCGTTGGAATACAACCAATACGTACGGTGCCGGTATACTCACTACCTTGTTGTTTTGCAAAGTTGACTAATTCGTTGGCCGAGACTAATAACTGTCGGGATTTTTCAACAACTTCAATGCCCTGAGTAGTAAATAAAAAAGATTTGTTGTCACGTTCAATTAATTGACAATTTAGCTGTTCTTCTAATTTTAGAATAGCGCTGCTTAAGGTTGACTGACTAACAAAGCATGCACTAGCTGCTCGATGAAAATTTTGTTCTTGGTAAAGCGCAATTAAATAGCGTAAATGTTTAAGATTCGGTAAAAACATAAGGCAAAGTCCAAAGGGTAATGACGATTAATTTATCACATCACAATTAAATAAAACGATTATGATTTAACAAACACCGAATAAGGACCCTAGGACAAAAGTATAAATTTATTGTTAACTTGTCATTTTAATCAATAAACCGAGTATAAAGTTGATGAATATTAATTCAATCCATCGATTTCTTTAATTTTTTCTAAAGATACGGTAAAGTTAGAGGATTAATTTACACCATCATATAGGAAGCAACATGTCACAAGCATCAGCACGTCATTTATTAGTAGATACAGAAGAGCAATGTTTAACGCTTAAAGCACAAATCGAAGATGGAGCAGATTTTGCGGTTGTAGCGCAGGAGCACTCAAACTGTCCTTCAAAAATGCAAGGTGGAGATTTAGGATCATTTGGCCGTGGTCAAATGGTACCAGAATTTGATGAAGTGGTTTTCACTGCTGATTTAAACACAGTTCAAGGACCAGTAAAAACGCAATTTGGTTATCATTTATTAGAAGTAACGGCTCGCTCTTAATAGTCAGCTTGCTTAAAAATCGATAAAGGAAAGGTTATCAATGGCAAAAATTATAATATTGATGCTTCTTTTATCGATTGCAAATCACTGCCAAGCTAATTCTATTGCAATTGACGCGGTAAAAGCAGATGAAAAAATAATTCATTACCTTGCTGATAAATCTATCACTAACTTTCAAATAACTTACCAGCAACTCGAGCTTGGTGATATTTGTGGATTTGTTGGTTGCCAGTGGCGAAAACTCGTTTCTGTCGTCGTAACGTCTAGAAGTGCTAATGCACCATCAACAACCATTGTCGCGCTTGTTGAAGGCATAGTACCTAATAACCAAGAACAACCTAAGGTTACCTTTGTAACGTTAAACAATAGCCTACCCAACACGCTAACCTTTATTAATTAACGAACGCGTTAATACCTTATTAATTTGTTAGATACTTTCATTATTTTCTCGAATCTTTATTTATTTTTCCTTATATAAATCATTGCCTATTTCACAAATATCACTTCGCATAAATTTTTTTAAACAATAGTTTATTGATATAGTTGTTAATTAAATATTAATAATAGATCAATTTGTTGCTAAAGATGTTAAATCAATGTTACGTTTGATTTGTCAGCAAAGACTGGCTAAAAAATCCTCAAGGCCATTGGAGGACAAATTAATCAAAGGAATGAGGGAGGAAAATAAAAATATCGCTTGGCTTTTAATGCAAGTATAAATTAAGTAAAATTAGGAACACTTAATGCAAAATAATAATAAGATTTCTCAACTTTCATTCCTTATTGGCGCAGCACTTACCGCTGCAACAATGAACGCAACAGCTGTTGAAATGAGCGCTAGTTCACTGCAACAAGAAACAAACACCGGAACACCGGTTATGGCACCAGCAAGCCCAAGTCCAGTGCTTGGAAATTACCCGCTGGTAATCAAAAACCCTGCAGAACAAGCCTTTCAAAACATCATTTCAAATCAAAGCTCATACGGCTCAGTTGGTAATGAAAAATTTAAAGTTCGACGCCAATGGACTGATGAATTAGGTAAAAGCCATACTCACTTTGATCAAACGATTAACGGTATTAAAGTTTATGGTACAAGTATGATTATGCATACTAATTCGCCAATAAATACTTTTAACGCAAGTAACAGTGCAAGTAGCGTTTATAAAGTTACGGGTAAATTAGCCACTAATTCATTACCTTCGTTTTCAGTAATGAACAACGCTAGTGCATTAAGCAATGACTCTGCACAAGCACTGGTTGCTGCTGAAAGTGTTGGAGACGTGTTAAATATTCCTGAGCTTGCTTACGTGTACCTACCACTTTCAGAAGAAACTAAACTCGCTTATAGACTAGAAGTATCATGGGATAATGGCGGTGAAGACTTTGGTCGTGATTTTATATACTTTGATGTGAATACTTCTGAAATCTTAGCGAGAGAGCCACAAGTACATTCTGCTAAAAATTGGCGGACATACACGCTTAATGGCGGTTCGGCAAACTCGGCTCCAGGTACTTTGTTATGTACTAACACACAAAGTTGTGGCAGTAACGCCGCAGCACAACGTGCACATGATGGCGCGTCAAAAGTGTATGACTATTATCAAAGTAAATTTGGTCGCGACAGCCTTGATAACAATGGAATGACACTCGTATCTAGTGTTGATTTAGGCGTAGTTAACGCTTATTGGACGGGCTCACAAATGATGTATGGTCAAGCATCTGGTGGCATGAACGACTTTACCAGTGACTTTGATATCATAGGTCATGAATTAACACACGGTGTCACAGATAAAACGGCAAACCTAATTTATGCCAATGCATCAGGCGCCTTAAACGAAGCTTGGTCAGATATTCTTGGTATCTCAGCCGAAGCTTACCGTAATGGCACAACAAGTTCTTCATGGTTATTGGGAGATGGTTTATATAACACTCAAGGTCAGGCCTTACGTTACATGGATAATCCAACTCAAGATAATTACTCAAAAGATTGGTACCCAGAGCGCATTCCTTTTGTAAGTAACCCAAGTAATAGTAATGACCAAGGTGGTGTTCACGGTAACTCAGGTATTGCTAATTTAGCTTATGTTTTGTTGGTAGACGGTGGTACTCATCCGCGCAACAAATCAACGGCACAAGTACCCAGTATAGGTATGGCAAAGGCCGAAAAGATTTTCTATCGTGCACTTGTTACCTACATGAATCAAAATACTAATTTTGCGGGTGCAAGAGCGGCAACAGCTCAAGCCGCACAAGATTTATATGGTGCTACCGAAAAAACAGCAGTAGAAACGGCTTGGTGTGCTGTAGGTGTTGGTGCTTGTCCGACAACAGGAACACCTCCAACGGGTAATGTATTAACCAATGGTGTTGCTGCCACGAACCTAAGTGCGTCAACAAATGCAGACGTTGTTTACACGATGGAAGTTCCATCGGGCGCAACAGATATCAGCTTTTTAACAACGGGGGGTTCTGGTGATGCTGATATGTATGTTAAGTTTGGTTCAGCACCTACCGATTCAAGCTATGACTGTCGTCCTTATAAAGGCGGAAATGTAGAGTCTTGTGCAGGTACATCAACGGGTGGAACATATTATGTTCGAGTCAAAGCCTATTCAGCATTTTCGGGAGTTAGCTTAACAGGTAGTTTTACAGAAGCTGCTACAGGAAATCCTGCGCTTAATGGTTCAGAGTCGAATGTTGCTGTATCAAAAGGACAGTGGAAGCGCTTTACTCAAGTTTTACCTGCAGGTTATGCCGATCTGACTATTAGCCTTTCAGGAGGGTCAGGTGATGCTGACTTATATATTCGCCGAGGAGCACAATCAACAGCTTCTGCCTATGATTGTCGACCTTATAAAAATGGTAACAATGAAAGCTGTAGCTTTACAACCCCTGCTGCAGGTACATGGTATATAGATATATTTGGCTATAGTACAGCTTCAGGTATGACGTTAACATTGCAAGCAAATCCATAAACTTACTTATAGTCATTACTTTATAAATAATAAGTTAAGACTAGCCAGTGCTTTTGGCTAGTCTTTTTTTATCCACTTATTTAGTTTTTTAAAACGAAGTGCTAAAAGAAGAAAAGTAATAAAAAGATAAATACTCGGTTCTATGATTTCAGACTTTACCGACCAATAAAAATGAATCCCAACAAGAACAACAGCTAAGTAAACCCAATTATGGAGCTTTTGCCAATTTTTACCCATTTTTTTTCTTAATAACGAAATTGATGTTATCGCAAGCGTTAACAAAATCAATAACCCCGCCATACCAATAGTAATATAAGGTCGTTCAAGTATTTCACTCACAAATAGTGACCAATCAAACTGCACTTCAAACACTAGAAAATTGGTTAAATGTAGGAAAGCATAAGTAAAGCTATATAAGCCTACTAATCGGCGAACTTTTAATAATATTGATATTTTAAAGCGCTTACTTAAAGGCGTTATCATTAAACTTAACAACAATAAATTAAACGCACCAATACCGGTAAAATGAATAATGGCTTCAACTGGGTCAGCGCCTAGTTGATCAGTAAAAGCCAGATAATAAGCATTGGCTAATGGTAAAAAAGCCGCGAGGTGGACAAAAATTTTAAACAAAATAACTTTATACTTCATAGAGATGATACGACTCAAGTTATTACTACAGATTAGTGGGGCAATAAAGCCCCTACTCACGATTTTACCCTGTCGCTATTTTTAAAAGTTTTTCCGTAAATCAAGGTTTCTATATAGATCGGCAACTTCCTCACCGTAGCCATTAAAAGGCAAAGTATCGATACGGTTACGCGCAAACAATCCGCCAGAAGTTAATCTTCGTTCACTGGCTTGACTCCACCTTGGATGGTCAACGTCAGGATTAACATTGGCATAAAAGCCGTATTCGTTAGGGGCTAAAATATTCCATGTTGACGCAGGAGGATGTTCAACAAATTTTATTGCAACAATCGATTTAATACTTTTAAAACCATATTTCCATGGCACCACTAAACGGATTGGCGCACCATTTTGTGCTGGTAATGTTTTGCCATAGAGACCGACACTCATTAGGGTAAGTGGGTTCATCGCCTCATCAATACGTAACCCTTCCACATAAGGGTAATCAATACCGCCGCCCATTCGCCTACTTGCTTGTCCTGGCATTTGCTCTGGGTCGTGTAAGGTTTCAAAAGCAACATACTTAGCTCGAGAGTTCGGCTGTGCCTTTTTTAATAGTTTTGATAATTCAAAGCCAACCCATGGGATAACCATTGACCAAGCTTCTACACATCGCAGCCGATAAATACGCTCTTCAAGGGCAAAACTTTTCGTTAAATCATCTAAATCTAAAGTATAAGGCTTATCACACTCACCACTTATCGTGAGCTGCCAAGGTTTAATATTGAAGTTTTGCGCATTATTAACGGGATCGTTTTTACCTATACCAAATTCATAAAAATTATTATGGCTGGTTACCTTAGCTTCAGGTGTCAACACTTCAGTATTATTAGTAGCGTCAGTCGTGAACTTTAAGGGATAACGTTGAAAGGTATTTTCTGGTTCTGATGAAAAAAAATCTAAACCTTGGGCGTTTACAGTGCTAGATATAGTTGAAGATAATAAAGTACCGGCACCGAAGAAACCCATTTGCTTAATAAGCTGCCTACGCTTTAAGTAAACACTTTCGCTGGTAACTTGATGTTCTTTTAGTGCTGATTTTCCTGGAGATTTAATTAACATATGGCTACTTCTCAGGTTATTAATTAACTAACGATAAACCAATAGACCCGAGAAATAGAGAAATACTTCATTATTTATAAAATAATATTACTGTTCTATCAATTAGCGGGCAAATTGATGTAAATAATCAACCACAGCAGAAGATTCATATAACCAAGTAACCTTTTGGTTTTCATCCGTGATTTTCAAACAAGGTACCGTACGTTTTCCACCTTCTTTGATTAACTCTTCACGATAATTCTCATTTTGATTAATATTACGTAATTCGATATTTAAACCATCGCGTTTTATAGAACGACGAACTTTCACACAAAAAGGACAAGCGGGTAATTGATATAAGCTCAAGTGTTGTGTGCTTGTATCTATTTCAGCTTGCAATTGAGTTGTTCTTTTTGGGCCGCTCGGTGAAAAAACAAAATTTAACAATAAGATAATACGACCAATAATCCAGCGAACAATAAACATAAATCAATTTCTCTTTATTTAAAAAAAAACACTAGACTGTCTAAAAACAGCCACCCTAATTTTGCGCGAGTTTAACATATCTACTTGGTTAACACTGCTTTCATTTCGCGAAAATGGCTATCTACCACATCATATCGTCAGGAATTTGATAATCGGCATAAGGATCGTCAGCTTCAACTAAATCACTTTCCACTTTATCATTTTGTACTAAAATAACACTAGCATCTAAAGTCGCTACTTTTGCTGCGGTTTCAGCTGTCACTAAATAACTCTGTTCGGTTAACCCACAAACCGCTAATCGTCCATTAACTAAAGCTCTATGGGTAACCGCGTTAACAAATAACTTTTTAATTTTACTGTTAAAGGTGTAATTATATTCTGTTTCACCACTAACATTTTTTATTTGATGGTGTTCGAGTATTTGTTGGATGCGTAGCATTTTTTCTTTGTTGGCGAGTTGTTGCTTTTTTTCTTCATTGAGCGCGGTGTCTTTCGCCAATTTTTCTTTTTGAGCTTTAGCTAAGTCTTGCTTTACTTGTTCTTGTAAACTTTCGTCTTTTGCTACGCCACTGCGTTTTTGTTTATTTGATTTACGCTGGCTTGTATTTGCTTGTCGCGCTTTTTGCTTAGTCGTTAAGCCTGCTTTTAATAGCTGATCTTGTAAAGATGCCATACAAACTCCTTAATTAGGTTTATCAATAGTAATTGTTGCTATTCTATCGGGAAAAATAGCAATAAAAAAGTAGCTCGGCTTTTCTTTGTACATAAACCGATAATAATCTTCTATCATTAAATGTTAACTTTATAAATAATAAGGTAATCTAGCACGTCTAAATATCCTAAATACACCACATTATGAATAGATTTAAACATATATTAATTGGTTTCTTGCTGATCTTATTTTTAGTTGTTACAAGTTTAGGTACTTGGATTTACAGCCAAATTGATAGCGCGTTACCGGTACTTGAAGGAAAGCGAACATTACTTGGCTTGAGTGATACGGCCATTGTTGAGCGCGATAGTCAGGGTATTGTCACCATAAAAGCGAAGAAACGTAACGATGTTGCAGTCGCCACAGGGTTTATACATGCCCAAGAACGTTTTTTTCAGATGGACTTACTGCGCCGTAATTCAGCAGGTGAACTCGCCAGCTTATTTGGCGAAAAAGCCTTGCCACATGATAAAGAGATCCGCCGTCATCGTTTTCGTGAGCGTGCTAGAGCGATAGTTGCACAACTTCCTGAAAAAGATTTAGCCTTATTAAAAGCCTATACCCGTGGTGTGAATCAGGGCATAAATAATTTAAGTTCACCTCCTTTTGAATATTTATTACTTCAACAAGCTCCCGTTTCTTGGCAAGAAGAAGACACCATATTAACCGTATTAAGTATGTACATGGACTTGCAATATGCGGCAGGTGACCGTGAAAGAACCTTAGGAAATATAAAAAACACCTTAGGTGAAGATGTCTTTAAATTTTTGAATCCTAAAGGCAGTATCTGGGATGCAGCCATTGATGGTAGTCAATATCCATCAAGTAAAATGCCAACACGTGCATGGCCTTCAGCCTCATCTGAACAAGATGCTTTAGCTGCTAATACGGTGCAAAATTTAGTAACAGATGTACCTGAGCAAAGGTATCAAGGTGAGGAGTTCCCAGGTTCAAACAACTGGGCGGTATCGGGGGAAATAAGTAAAACAGGAAGTGCTATTGTTGCTAACGATATGCATTTAGGAATACGCGTACCAAACACTTGGTTTCGGGCAACCTTTGAATATCAAAGCGATAACAATAAAGCCATCAAAGTAACAGGACTGACCCTCCCGGGAACACCTAATATCATTGCTGGCAGTAACGGTAATATTGCATGGGGGTTTACTAATAGTTATGGCGATTGGAGCGATATAATTATTTTAGATACCAATGCAGATAATAGCCAATACTTGACACCTGCTGGCTACCAAGACTTTACAGAGCATAAACATGTTATTGCGGTAAAAGGTCAAGACGCGCAGGAAATCATAGTCAAAGAAACAATTTGGGGGCCAGTTATAGGAACGAACAACAGCCAACAATTATTAGCTTATCGCTGGGTTGCTCATGATGTACAAGCCGTAAATCTGCACCAAACTCAACTCGAATTAGCCACTAGCGTTGATGAGGCATTTAACATTGCTAACCATGCAGGTATTCCGGCACAAAATCTAGTTGTCGGAGATAAAGCGGGAAATATTGGCTGGACAATCATGGGGCCTATTCCAAAAAAATCTTCCTCGTTTGGCGAAACACCTACACATTGGGGTGACGGTATCAATCATTGGCAGGGATATTTAAAAGCGGATCTATATCCTAAAATTAAAAATCCACAAAATAACCGTTTATGGACCGCAAATGCTCGTGTGGTTGGCGGGGAAATGTTAGAAAAATTAGGCAACGGCGGTTATGCACTTGGTGCAAGGGCACAACAAATCAGAGAGGGATTGCTTGCAAAAGAGGTATTTTCAGAACAAAACTTACTTGATATTGCGCTGGACGACCGCGCCATTTTTTTAAAGCGCTGGCAGAATTTTTTAATTGATAAAGTACTAACACCAGACGCGATTATCAATCATCCGCGTTGGCAAGCAGTGAAAGAAACCCTTAATACTGATAATTTATGTGCATGCACAGACTCGGTTGCTTATCGCCTTGTTAATAATTTTCGCTTGAATGTGCGTAATGATGTTTTTAGTCTACTCAACGAAAACTTAACTCACTTAGATAATGGCTACTCTTTTCACACCATTCGCCACCAAGTAGAAACACCGCTTTGGCAAATGATTAATGAACAACCAAGCAACTTTTTATGGTTGCCCGAAGATAACTGGCAAAAAGTTTTTGAGCGAGCACTCTCTACCACCTTAACGGATATGACCCAAGACCAACCATTGGCTAAAGCGACTTGGGGGCAACAAAACACCAGTAAAATACAACACCCACTTAGTAACGCTATACCCTTTATTGGTCGTTGGTTAGATATGCTGCCAATACCTCTTGCTGGCGATAGCTATATGCCTCGTGTCCAAGGAAAGTCTTTTGGTGCCTCTCAACGTATGGTGGTTTCACCGGGTCATGAGGCCTCAGGAATATTACATATGCCAACCAGCCAGTCTGGCCACCCGTGGAGCCCTTATTATGGTTTAGGTCATGATGATTGGGTACAAGGAAAGCCCTCACCTTTCTTACCGGGTGAGACAAAATATACACTGACATTACTGAGCTATTAAGCTAAATTTTCAACATTAAAATTAATATCTACAATATAAAAAGAGGAAAAGTATGACGATTCTTATCTGGTGTTTATTTGCAGCCACTCTATTGCCTTATTTAGCTAAAGCCCCTGTCGCAATAGCTATGAGTAAACTCGATGGTTATGACAATAACCACCCGCGTGCGCAACAAGCAAAACTAACTGGCTTTGGAGCCCGTGCACTCGCCGCTCACCAAAATGCTTTTGAATCACTGATTATTTTTGTCCCTGCGGTTTTACTCGCAATAACCACAAATACAATAACCGACAGTGTAACCTTCTTAGCAATTACCCACGTTGTCGCTCGAGTGGCTTACAACTTATTATATTTATTCAATATTGGACTACTGCGCTCAATTGTCTGGGGAGTAGCAACCGTGTCTTCTTTTGCCATTATTTGGCAATGTTTTCCGCAAAGCTAAAAATCTATTTCTATTATAGATTTTTTTAATACAAGCCTTTAGCAATAAAGGCTTGAACAATTTCTTCGCCCTCGCTAAAGTAATGCTATATATCCTAGCTAATAGCTTGTTTTAGTCGCCTTCATGACTTTCTTTTACTAAAACATCAGGATTCTTTCTTTTTAACCATTTTCGAAAATAATATATAGGGTGGAAGTACTGTGAGTGAAGATTTAGATCTGAATAAAATTCGTGAAAAAATAACCAAACTTGACCAGCAATTATTAGAGTTATTTGCTCAACGCCGTTCTCTCACTCTCAGTGTTGCAAAAAGTAAAGCGCATCAGATACGCCCCGTTCGCGATCAACAACGCGAGCAAGAATTATTAATACGTTTAATTAACCAAGGTAAAGTGCTTGGTTTAGACGCTCACTATGTTACCAGCGTTTATCAAACAATTATTGAAGATTCAGTATTAAATCAACAAGCCTACTTACAAACATTGGCCAACCCCAATATCCAAGTGCCTACGGTTAGCGTCGCTTTTCTAGGTAATAAGGGCTCTTATAGCTATTTAGCCAGTCATAGATATTTTTCACGCCGTGCAGCAAAAATCAATGAATACGGTTGCCAAAGTTTCAAAGAAATTATGCAACAAGTCGAATCTGGCCATGTAGATTACGGTATGCTGCCCATTGAAAATACCAGTTCAGGTAGTATTAACGAAGTTTATGACGCCCTGCAACACACTAACTTGTCAATTGTTGGTGAGATAACTCAGCCTATTGAGCACTGCTTATTAACCGCAGTAAATACCCAACTCAGCAAAATAAAAACGATTTACGCGCACGGACAACCCTTTACTCAGTGCAGTAATTTTCTCGACAAACAAAAAAACATTCGCATCGAATATTGTGACAGTACCGCTGATGCAATGGCCCAAGCGTATGAGTTGCAAGACCCTACAGTCGCCGTTATTGGCAGTGAAGAAGGTGGTCATCTCTACAAGCTTCATGCTTTAGAAAAGTCGATTGCTAACCAAGCAGAAAATCACAGTCGCTTTATTTTAGTCGCTCGTAAACCTATTGATGTCGCTGAACAAATCCCGGCTAAAACGGCATTGATTTTGGCAACAGGACAAAAAGCAGGTGCCTTAGTTGATTGTCTTATTATTTTAAAAGCAAAAGGTATCAACATGTGTAAACTTGAATCTAGACCTATTCAAGGGCGACCATGGGAAGAAATGTTTTATATTGATGTTGAAGCCAATTTGAAGAGTGCTGTACTGCAAGAGGCAATTAATGAAATAACCTCAATTACCAATTTCATTAAAATATTAGGCTGTTATCCTATTGAACATATTAGCCCAACCAGTGTACCAAGTAGCGCGATAAACGCTTAGCCGTTGTCGCTTAACTTTTAAGTTAATGGCTTTGATAAAGTCTCTACGCCAGCAATATTGACCTTACTCGACCTCGTGAAAAACACAGGTCGGTAAGGTTTTAGTTTTAAGCGTTATTCAACAACGCTTTAAGAGCTGCACGATAACATCGAACAACCCGCCTTATTTCTCGCCCATTCAGGACGTTTCTCACTGTAATGATGAAACTCAACTTGTTCATCATAAGGTTTTTCCAGAACCTTTTGTAATTCATGTAATTTACTAAAATCACCTTGCTCTGCAAGCTCAATGGCTTGTTGTGCTAAATAATTACGCAATACATATTTAGGGTTCACCTTATTCATCGCCGCTTTTCTTTGTGCTGCTGTTTTTTCGTCGTGCTGAATTCGATTAGCGTAGCTTTCTAGCCAAGAAGAAAAAAGTGCTTGATGCTGTGGCGTTAACTGCTCGTCTAGATAGAAACAATCGGCAAAATGATTGACGTTATTTGCTTTAACTTTTTCGTCGTAACTAAAATCAGCCAGTAAACGATAAAAAATAGTCATGTCTGTTTCTATATCACCCAACAAGGTTTCAAGTGCTAAAAACAATGCTGTGTCCGCTTTATGGTTTATATCTTCAGCCGTAATACCCAGTTTATTCGACATCATTTCATGCCACTGTTGTTGATACGTTTTACTGTAATTATTTAATATCACTTCTAGTGGCTTAGATTCTTCTATCAATGGATAGATAGCGTTCGCTAATTGAAATAAATTCCATTGTGAAATTTCACCCTGTTTGCCGAAGCTGTAACGCTTACCTTGGGCATCTGTTGTATTTGGTGTCCAAGACAAATCAAAATTATCAATCCAACCATAAGGACCATAATCAATCGTTTCACCGATTAATGACATATTGTCGGTATTCATTACGCCATGAACAAAACCAACCCGCATCCAATGCACCATCAATCGACAAGTGCGTTGGGCAATTTCATCAAACCAAGCTAAGTAACCTTGTACCGAGTCATTTTCGTGGTCATTTAATAAATGCGGAAAATCTCGTTTTATCGAATAATCAACGAGCTGCTTTAACAAAGCCTTATCTTTACGGTAAGCCGGTAGCTCAATACTTCCAAAACGCATAAATGACGATGACACTCGACAGACAACAGCGCCTAATTCAGCTTTCGCATTACCGTTATAAAACATATCCCGAACGACACTGTCACCCGTTAACGATAAACTCAGTGCTCGGGTGGTAGGAATACCTAAATGAAACATCGCTTCTGAACATAAGAACTCTCGTACCGATGAACGTAATACCGCTAAGCCGTCAGCCGTTCGTGAAAACGGTGTTGGTCCTGCACCTTTTAGCTGGAGAACTTTATGGCCATCTAAGGGAGTGTTTACTTCAGCTAAGTTAATGGCGCGGCCATCACCTAATTGTCCAGCCCAATGGCCAAACTGGTGTCCGCCATAACACATCGCATAAGGGGCAAATTCTTCAGGCACGACATTCCCCGTGAACAACTGTAAAAATTCATCACTTTTAAGCTGCTCTTCGCTTAACCCTAATATTGAGGCAACATCACGACTAGTCGTAACCAACTGTGGATTTGACGTTCTTTTAGGCGATACCCAAGAAAAAGCAGCGGCATGAACTTGGTGTGGAAAAATAGACTCTTCTAAATCTGCAGGTAACTGTGAAGAAAAGCTATTCTCAATATTGAAATCTAAGTAAGACAAAATAAGCGACTAATTGAAAAATAGAATTGAAAGGGAATTATTGACTGTCAGTTTCTATATTGCAATATTCATTTCAAACAAAAAGCTGATTTGGGTTATACCCTTGTCAGCTTTCTATTACTTATTTATATATTCACTTATAAATATCATTAAAAAGTAATATCTACTCAGGTAAAAGCTAGCACTGACTATTGCAAAGCTATCGTCAGTGAAGCTTTAAAAGTGCTATGGCAAGATTGACAACCCAGTATTAATTTTTGATATTCAGCGACAATAACAACCATATTTTTTTCTTTGGCCGCTTGCTTAATTTTGATAGCGCCACCATGAACAACTTTGTCAAAATCTTTAAATGTAGCGACTTTTGATCCTAAGGCTTTCATCAATTTTTTCCGTTGCGACATTGCCGGTTTTGGGTGATTAATAATCCCCTGTGCTGCACTTTCAACAAGGCTAAAGTCTTCTAAAATAATTCCTTGTGTGATCATCTTGGTGTCAGGTAACAATGCCTGCATAACCTGTTTAAACGTTACAATACTATTTTTATCGATATCTTGTTGGTAATGCTGTGCGTTCGCTGAAACACCAACGAAAAAAGCTATCACGACACTGGTAATAATCATTGTTTTTTGTATTTTATACATAGTGACTCTTATTTTATCAGTGAGGTAAATGAATAAACTAAGGTTAATAAAGTGGTTAAGTTATGATGACATTAATCGCTTTAAGGATAACCAAACAGGAAATAATCATTAATACTCGCATAAGAACAGCCAATTTACGCCAAAAATATTAAAGCACTTTAGCTTAGTTCAGTTTAACGGTAAAATAGCGGCAAATTTTAGCGCCCTATTAGGCTTTATCTTGCAAACATTAGCCCAGCTCAATTCAGGTAAATATTCAGATATAACGCATTTAACCCTCAGTGAGAATTTAACTGAATTTCCGCAAAAAATCTTTTCATTAGCAAACTCTCTTGAAGTATTAGACTTAGCAAATAACAAATTAACGGCTTTACCCTGTGAGTTTTCTTCATTGAAGAAGTTAAAGATATTATTTTTAACTAATAATAACTTTAAAAGTATTCCTGAAGTCTTAGCGGCTTGCCCACAACTAGAAATGATCAGTTTCAAAGGTAATCAATTAAGCCGAGTAGATGAAGACGTGCTGCCAACAGGAACACGTTGGTTGATATTAACTGATAATAAAATATCAGCACTACCCCATTCAATGGGCAAGCTAAGCCGTTTACAAAAATTAGCATTGGCTGGCAATCTATTACAGCAACTGCCCGATAGTATGAAAAACTGTAAAAATTTAGAATTAATGCGTCTTTCGGCTAATCAGTTAATCACACTTCCCGATTGGCTCTTTCAATTACCTAACTTGGCGTGGCTGGCTTTTTCGGGTAATAAGTTAACGCGCAGTGTTAAACCAGTGATTGATCAGATACCGAGTATTTCACCGCAAGACTTTCAACTAAAACAAAAATTAGGTGAAGGCGCATCAGGAATAATTCATCAAGCAACATGGTTAACTAGACCTACCACCATTGATTCAGATGACGATATAGCAGTAAAAATTTTTAAAGGTGAAATAACCAGTGATGGTTACCCTATTGATGAACTAAATAATTGCTTGCAAGCCGGTGAACATAAAAACTTAATCAAAGTCATTGCTAAAATCATGTCGAAAGAGCAACTTTCTTTAATCATGGAGTTAATTCCTCAGAGTTTTTATAACTTAGGTTTACCCCCTTCGTTAACAAGCTGTACTCGTGATACTTTCCCTACATCTGCCACATTAACAACAAGTCAGATAATAAAAATAGTCCTTAGCATGGCTGATACTTTACGTCATTTACATGAAAATAAAGTCAGCCATGGTGACATCTATGCTCACAATACTATGGTCGATGAAAACGCAAATATGCTGTTTGGTGATTTTGGTGCCGCTTCTAACTTGAAGGTTTTGCCTGAAACACAACAAAAAGCAATGCAAGCGATAGAAGTGAGAGCTTTAGGCTGTTTATTAGATGATTTATTGCCTTTGTCTGTTCATTTAGAAAACACTGAGCAATACCAAGCTCTGTTGATAATAAAAGAGCGTTGTATGCAAGCCGATACGTTTAAAAGACCTACCTTTTTCGCTATCGTTGAGCAATTAAAAGTACATGTTTAACCTGATTTTTAATTCATATTATTAGGCGTGTAACCGGTGAGATCGAATAACTGGTTTTAGAAGCTCTCTTTTAAAACCAGTTTGTTCTCTACAAAGCGATTTTTTTTAAACACCAGTACTAAAACGATTCAAACACATTTGCTTGCCCAGCCCCTTTAACCTAAAATATCGACAAGTTAATTTTTCCTTCAAATAATAAGGTTTTTCATGGCACAACCATTACCAGATAAATTTATCATGTCGATGAACCGCGTATCAAAAGTGGTTCCACCTAAAAGAACAATACTTAAAGATATTAGTCTTTCATTTTTCCCTGGCGTTAAAATTGGTGTTTTAGGTTTAAACGGTTCAGGTAAATCAACGCTGCTTCGAATTATGGCAGGTGTTGATAAAGATTTTGAAGGTGAAGCAACGTCTTTAGCCGGTACAAAAATTGGTTACTTACCGCAAGAGCCTCAACTTGATGAAAGCCAAACAGTGCGTGAAGCTGTTGAAGAAGGGGTTGCTGAAGTTAAAAATGCTATGGCTCGTTTAGACCAAGTCTATAACGAATATGCAGAAGAAGGCGCTGATTTTGATGCCTTAGCCAAAGAACAAGGCGATTTAGAAGATATTATTAATGCGCAAGATGGTCATAATCTTGATAACGTTTTAGAACGTGCGGCTGATGCTTTACGCTTACCTGAATGGGATCAAAAAATCGCGGTACTAAGTGGTGGTGAACGCCGTCGTGTCGCGCTTTGTCGTTTATTGCTCGAAAAACCAGACATGTTATTACTTGATGAACCAACTAACCATTTAGATGCTGAGTCTGTTGCTTGGTTAGAGCGATTCTTACACGATTACCCAGGCACTGTGGTAGCAATTACCCATGATAGATACTTCCTTGATAATGTAGCGGGTTGGATTCTAGAGCTTGATAGAGGGCATGGTATTCCTTATGAAGGTAACTATTCTTCATGGCTAGAACAAAAAGATGCACGTCTTGCACAAGAAAGTAAAGGTGAAAGTGCACTACAAAAAACCATCAAGCAAGAACTTGAATGGGTGCGTTCAAATCCGAAAGCTCGTCAATCAAAAAGTAAAGCCCGTATGGCGCGCTTTGAAGAGCTTAATAGTCAAGATCATCAAAAACGTAATGAAACCAACGAACTTTACATTCCACCTGGACCACGTCTAGGGGATAAGGTTTTAGATGTTAATAATTTAACAAAATCTTTTGGTGACAGAGTACTCATTGATAACTTAAGTTTTAGTGTGCCAAAAGGTGCTATTGTTGGCATTATCGGACCAAACGGCGCAGGTAAGTCAACATTGTTTAAAATAATGTCAGGCGCAGAAAAACCAGACTCGGGTAATGTAGAGCTAGGTGATACGGTTAAACTTGCCAGTGTAGATCAGTTCCGTGATGACATGGACAATAGTAAAACCGTCTACCAAGAAATATCTCAAGGCCATGAGATATTACAAATTGGTAATTTTGAAATTCCAAGCCGTGCTTATGTCAGCCGTTTTAACTTTAAAGGTAACGATCAACAAAAGATCATCGGTGAGTTGTCTGGTGGTGAACGTAACCGAGTTCATTTAGCTAAACTAGTGCAAACCGGCGGTAACGTATTACTGCTTGATGAACCAACCAACGATCTTGATGTTGAAACCTTACGTGCGCTTGAAGAAGCGTTGTTAGAGTTCCCAGGTTGTGCCATGGTTATCTCGCATGACCGTTGGTTCCTTGATCGCATTGCAACTCACATTTTAGATTACCGTGATGAAGGTAAAATTAACTTCTATGAAGGTAATTTTACTGACTATGAAGCTTGGTTAAAGAAAACATTGGGCCCTGCAGCTACTGAGCCTCACAGAATTAGATACAAAAAAATTGGCTAACCTAAAGCTAATAGATAATTTTTAAATTACCTATTAGTTATTAAATAGTTATCGGCACTTTATTTTTGTGGTTTTATAAAAATCCACACGAATAAAGTGCCTTTTTGCTAAAAGGGAGCTATGCTAAAGATACCCATTTATAATTTGAACTTAAGCAATGGAAAATAGACGTCAATTCACGCGAGTTTTGTTTTCAATCAATGCGATATTAGAGGTTGAACAGCAGAATTATCCAGTTACTATCCACGACATTTCACTTAATGGCGCTTTGGTCACTATGCCTAAAGCTGAAAAGTCATTAAAAGGTAAGTTAGGCTTATTACATTTTGACTTAGTTAATGGCGAATCAATCGTTGAAATGCATATTGCTGTCGTTCATGAAGAAAATGACAAGCTAGGTTTACAGTGTGAAGTAGGCTTGCAATGTAATGCTATCGATATTGACAGTGTGACCCATTTAAGACGGTTAGTTGAATTAAATTTAGGTGATGAAAGCCAGTTACATAAAGAACTTTCACAATTATCACGCCTTGCTTAATATGATGACAATCGCCTTGCTTTATAGAGGAACATTATGAATCACTTAGTTATTTCATTTATTACCAAAGACCGTCCTGGTTTAGTCGAAACCTTATCCAAAGTCATTAAACAACACCAAGGTAACTGGCAAACCAGCAGTTTGCATCATTTGTCCGGCTGTTTTGCTGGTGTACTTGAAATAGCGGTAGCGCAAGCTCAATGTGAAGCCCTAACTCGTGCAATTACCACACTGGACGGTTTTAAAGTCATTATCGAAAAGACTACCCCTAGCCAAATTAACGATGAGTCACCGGTAGTTTTAGAGCTAACAGCAAACGATCGAGAAGGTATTGTAGAAGAAATATCTGCGGTTATTCACCATCAAGGCGGTAACATGATAAAGCTTGTCAGCGAGCAAGATAATGCGCCACATACTGGCCAGCCACTATTTAAAGCAAAAATAACCTTAGCGGTTAATAAAGAACAAACACCAAGCTTAATAAATGCATTAGAAGATCTTGCTGACGATTTAATGATTGATATTTCTTGTTAATCTGTTGAATAGTAACTTAATCTACACGGTATTATTAGCCCACTTATCAATACCTCTTTGGGCTAATAATACCGTGATATTTTATTCATAGACTGGCTTAACCCTAATGTTAAAAAGGATCGAGTAAACAAGATCCCCCCTCTTTCCCCTTCAATAATGCTCCCGTAAAATTACTGTTAACTCCTAGCTACTAAACTAAAAAACTAAAAATAAGTATTAACTGAAAATGGCCTTACCTCCCCTAAAGAGTTTGATGAACCTTTAGGGATTTACCAGTGCAATAGAAACAAAAAGGCCTGACATAAGCCAGGCCTTTTCAAAGTGGTACTGGTGCTTTTACTTAAAGCTTAATACCTAATTTTTTCAATTCTTTTTGAACAACTGAGTTCGGTAATGGAATATAACCATCTTTCTCAACAATTTTTTGACCCGACTTAGAAAGTACCATAGTTAAAAATTCAGCATCCATTGGCGCTAATGGCTTGTTTGGATGCTTATTTACATAAACGTATAGGAAACGAGATAGTGGGTATTTTTTCGATATAGCATTCGCCATATTAGCTTCAACATAGTTGTCACCTTTTTTAGACAAAGCTAAAGCACGAACACCTGAAGTTGTATAACCGATACCAGAATATCCAATACCGTTTAGTGAAGAAGATACTGATTGAACAACTGAAGCTGAGCCTGGTTGTTCATTAACTGTGTTTTTAAAATCACCTTTACAAAGGGCTTTCTTTTTAAAGTAACCGTAAGTACCAGAAACTGAGTTACGACCATAAAGTTGAATGTCTTTTGCTTCCCAGTCACCTGTTAAACCTAAGTCACCCCAACGGTCTGCATCTTTATCAGCACCACATTTGCGGTTATTTGAGAAAATAGCATCGACTTGATCAATACGTAATCCTTTAATAGGGTTATCTTTATGAACAAATACCGCTAATGCGTCAATAGCAACACGAACAGCCATTGGCTTATAACCGTAACGTTTTTCGAATGCTTCAATTTCACGCGACTTCATCTTACGGCTCATAGGGCCTAAGTTTGAAGTGGCTTCTGTTAATGCTGGTGGCGCAGTAGATGAACCAGCGGCTTGAATTTGTATATTCACATTTGGGTAAGTGCGCTTAAACTCTTCAGCCCAGAATGTCATCATGTTTGCTAAGGTATCTGAACCCACTGAAGATAAGTTACCTGAAATACCACTGACTTTTTTATATTCAGGTAAATCTTTATCCATTGCTAATGATGAGAAACTCACCAAGCTTGCTAAACCTATAACGCCTAAAGCACGTTTAAAACCCATGTTATTCTCCACTGAGAGTGATGTCCCATTAAATTATTATTAATTTGTTTGGGGCTAATTAATTTATGAACACTATATAAAGTTTATGTGACAATTATATTTAAGGTTTATGACACTTATATTACAGTGATCAATATATGGGTATATAAACAACATTTAATCAATTTCTCTCCTTCGTTCAAAGATAAAGGCGAATAGTTAGACCCTAGCTACGATTTTATAACGAGCAGTATTACTGGAACTTACGGCGAAATAAGAATTAACACATCAAATAATAGCGTTGATCATTAAAGCCGTGAATGTTCAGATAAAAGATTAGGATAAAAATACCACGGCAATAATTATTATAATGATAAAAATTTAGCGTGTGTTGAAGTTAGTTAACCTTGGTAAATAAGCCACGTATAGCAAATAAAGCGCTATCGGCACCTTATTCACTAGTGAATAAGGTGCCGATCATAAGATTATTTTTTATTTAATGCTTCAAAGTAAATAATAAACTCACTACCCTTGCCCCACTCGCTTTCAATGGCTAATTCGGCATTATGGTGATGTAAAACATGTTTAACAATTGATAGACCTAACCCTGAACCACCGGTGTCACGAGAACGTGACTTGTCTACTCTAAAGAATCGTTCTGTGATACGGTTAACGTGTTCAGGACGAATACCAGGACCATTATCTTTAACGGAAAACTTAGCCTTATTACCACTTCGTTGCCATAAAATGTGAACAGAACCATGGGCAGGCGTGTAAGCAATAGCATTAGATATTAAGTTAACACACGCACTTTTCAATTCAGTATCTATGCCTTCAATCCATAAGTCATCATTAAGATCAGCAGTAATTTTGTGTTGTTTATCTTGGTTAAGCCAAGTGGCATCGTCGACCAATGTTTTAATTAGTTTAGGCATATCAACAAATTGTTTATTTTCTTCATCGGCATGATTTTCTACACGCGATAAAACTAATAACTGCTCTACTAAGCGGTCCATACGTGATACTTGAGTTTCAATAGTGCTAAAAGCTTTTTGCCAATGAGGCTCGAGCGCATGTTCAGTGGTCAGTATCATTTCCACATAACCACGCACCACGGTAAGCGGTGTTTTGAGCTCATGAGAAACATTGGCAACAAAGTCACGCCGCATTTCTTCTAATCTTTTAATTTTACTGACGTCTCGGGCAAGAAAGAGTACTTGGTCACTTCCATAAGCCATTAAGCGCAGCTCTAACTGTAATTCGCTGTTAATGGGTGAAATAATATGACAGGGTTGTTCAAAATTACCGAGTTCTAGGTATTTAGAGAATTCAGGAAAACGAATGAGGTTGTCAATACGTTGACCAACATCACTGGGCCAACGAATGCCTAAAATGCGCTGAGCTTTTTTATTACCCCACAAAATAGTCAGTTCATCAGATAAGACTAAGGCAGCATCAGGTAATGCTTCAGCACCATCCCTGAATTTTCTAATTCTTTCGTTTAACTGTCTTTGTTTGTGGCGGTGCTGTCTAATTTGTCGGTACAGGCCATCATATATTTTCCCCCAGATACCTTCAGATTGTGGAGGAGAGAGTGACTTACTTAGCCACAGCCACTTAATAAGTTTAAATAAATGATGATAATGCCAACATAAAATAACCAAGGTACTAATACAAAGTACGAGGAGAGTTTGGCCAATTAAAAAACCAAAGAACGCGCTTACCGACAATATAGTCAGTAAACGCGTGATAATACTTTTTACGGATAAACGAAAATACATAGTGAGTCGTTTTTACCTATATATAATAATAAAATGCATACTTATGTATTACACACTCGTTTTAAGCTTTCCGGAGAATCGGTAGCCAGAGCCTCGAACGGTTTGAATAAAATCTTCATGCCCTTCGCCAGTAATCGCTTTACGTAATCGTCTAATATGAACATCTACCGTTCGGTCTTCCACATAAACATTCGTCCCCCAAACATTATCAAGTAATTGTTCACGGCTATAGACTCGCTCGGTATGAGTCATAAAAAAGTGTAATAAACGAAACTCCGTTGGTCCAAGCTCAAGTGACCGATCATTAATTGAAACCCGGTGGGCGATGGGGTCAAGTTTCATTCCATGAAATTCAATGGCTTCTTCGAGCGCGGTAGGAGAAACTCGGCGAATAACAGCTTTGATACGTGCTATAAGCTCTTTTGGCGAAAATGGCTTAGTAACATAGTCATCAACACCTGCATCAAAACCTTTAACCTTGTCGTCTTCATCGGCACGGGCAGTTAACATTATAATAGGAATAGACCGCGTATATTCATTTTGTTTTAATGATTTAGCAAGCTTAACACCTGTGCCTCCTGGCAACATCCAATCCAATAAAATCAAATCAGGATAAGGCTCAACAATCTTTGCTTTTGCCTGTTCGTAATCTTCAGCTTCAATAGCATTAAAACCATTTTGCTCTAATACAAAAGTAATCATTTCCCTGATCGGCGCTTCATCTTCAACAACCAATATTTGTCTATTCATGTAAACTTCCCGTTGTCTAACTACACTTTACTTATTGACCATTGTGATAACTTTTTATGACATTTATATTACACACAACAAGTTTAATTCATTTATCTTTATGCCAAAAGCTTAATTTATTGATCTTCATCTACATCGCTAGTTATAAAAAAAGCGACCAAAAGTCGCTTTTTTTATTTTTACAATACGGTAATTAATTAAAACTTGTATTCTATGCCTGCCGCTAAGTAATCTTGATCAGCTTCATTGTCGAGATCAAAACTCGTGTAAAAAGCAAAAAGTTTAGTACTTTTCGCTAAGGCGTAATCCGCGCCAACGGTCATACCTGAACGGTGATCGCCGCCATCATAATTAGCCGTTTGTACTTGTCCTTTAACTGTAATTTTATCAAAGCCATATTTTGCTGAAAACAAGAAACCTTCGACATCACTGCCATCAGAAACTTTTTCTTGTCTGTGAACAATAGCACCTAAGGTAAAGCCAGCGAGTTTACCCTGCACGGTTAAACGGGCCGCATCATAACCTTTAACTTCTGAGTCTACCGCGATAGCAGCATAAATCTTAGATTTTTTAAGCGCTTTATCACCATAAAAAAGGGCCATTGAGGTGCCATCTTGTCCATCAACCTCATCTTCTGCAATATAAGTAACACCCAGTTGAAAACCGTTAACCTTAGGTGATTTATAAGTAACCGTGTCGCTCATGCGGTTCTCACCTTTCCAGAGCTGTTTAATATCTGCGTTTAAATCACTGAATAAGTCAACCTTGCCTTGTGACTGCTTTAATACGGTATCGTTAATACCTAACAATACTTCACCAAAATTACCTTTCAAGCCAATGTATTGATTACGGTCAGTAATGCTATCACCCTTGTCACTATCACCATCAAGGTCGACTTGAAACTCTGCTTTAAAAATAACTTCAAGGCCATTACCCAAATCTTGACCACCTTTAAAACCTATACGTGAAGCGTTACTTTTAACTTCAGAGTAAGTACCAGTACCGTCATCTGATGACTGAACTGTAACATTGGCTTTACCATAGATATCAACATCACCAGCAAACGCTGATACAGAAAGAGTTGATAATAATGCCGCTGCAAGAGTGCTGTAAGAAATTTTCATATATATACCTTATTGGGTGACAGAGTCTTTTATATTAAGAACGATTTAAATTAACTAATTATTTGCCGCATATTCTGCCTAATTTATATGACATTTTTGTGACATTATGAATTATTTTTTAAAAGTTTATGACAATTTGATAAATTTAGCTAAGAAAGACTTCGTATAAGCCACAGCAATTTTAAATAAAAAATTATTTCCTTTAAAAAGAGATAAAACACCTTATATTGAATAAAAATCATTCTTATAGCAGAAAATACTTTTAACCTACCGTAAAATGTCTAGAATTAAGCTAGGTATCATAATAAAGAAGATAAAATGAAGGTAACAAGCATTTCTCGAAAACTATTGACCCGAGTGCTCTCGGTTTATTTTGTTTTAACCTTTATTGTCACCTGCGTGCAAATTGGTGCTGAGTACATTAACACTAAGAGCCACATAAACAGTGAGTTACTGACCTTAGAAAAAACATTTAGCAGCAGTTTAACACGTGCTGTTTGGGAGTTAAATACACAGCAAGCTGTTGATATTGCTGTGGGATTAGTCGCCATTCCTATGATAAAAGGCATTGTTGTTACCGATGAAAATGACCAAATCATTGCACAATTAGGTGAGTTTTCTGAGGGTGAACTTTTTAATCAACCCGATAAAGTAACCTTAAATAGTGAATCTACTGCCATTAGCTCTTTTTCTGAAGGATTATTTGGCCATTCGTTTCAACTCATCTTTGAGTTTTCTGGTCGAACAACAAAAGTGGGGACCGTCGTTCTCTTATCAAGTAATGAAGTGATTTTCGATCGTATTGAAGTTGGTATATATTTTTTAATCGGTAATGCGATGGTAAAAACAGCCGCGTTAGTTATTTTATTTTCTCTCGCCTTTTCCAGCTTATTAACAAATCCGCTTAATGAACTTACTGAACAAATCAACCATTTTGATATAGATGATCCCGAAGCATCAAAGCTTCATACCATGAATTATGAAAATAACGAGCTGAACATTTTACAAAGAGCTTACAACAATCTGCTCGATGAGCTGGTGCAATATCAAAATCGACTGAGTACCGCCAAGCAAGAGATATTAATGGCAAATCATAAACTTGACGATCAAAATTTAATATTAGAACAAGAAGTCGCTAAAAAAACGTCATCGCTAAGTACCACCATGCTTGAAATGAATAAACAACAGCGTGAACTTATCGAGCAACAAAAACAGTTAAAAGCTGAAAATATTCGCCGCAGCCAAACAGAACAAACCTTAACAAAGACCAATCAAGAATTAAAAAACTCGATTCTAGAACTCAAAAAAGCGCAAGAACGTTTACTTGATGCAGAAAAAATGGCTATTTTAGGAAAATTATCCGCTGAAATATCCCATGAAATTAATACCCCTATTGGTGTCAGTATTACCTCAACCAGTTATTTATCAGATTTATTAAATTCATTAAAAAATGATGTCGACAACCAAAAATTAACCAAACGTTCATTAGATGACTTCACTAAAAATGCTGACCAAAGTTTACATTTACTCTTTAACAATCTTAATCGCGCATCTGATTTGATCACCAGTTATAAACAAGTTGCTGTTGATCAAACAAGTAATAAAACACGCAAGATTAACGTTGCACAATACCTAAATGAAATTATTCAATCTTTACAGCCAAAATTAAAGAAAACCAAACATACGGTTAACGTAAACTGTGTTGATAATATTGATATTTATTGCCATGCGGGGGCAATATCACAAATATTTACTAACCTAATAATTAATTCTATTATCCATGGCTTTGATGGTATAGAGAATGGCATGATTACCATAAGTGCAAAACTAAAAGGTGAACGGCTACATCTGCATTACCAAGATAATGGTGTTGGTGTTCCTCAAAATAAATTGCCACAAATATTTGACCCTTTTTATACCACCAAAAGTGGTACTGGAGGCACAGGCTTAGGCACTCATATCATTAACGAATTAGTTACTGATACATTGAATGGCACAATAGTCGCACATTCTGAGGTTGGACAAGGTCTTAGCTATGATATTGAATTTAATGATATGCGTTAAAAAATTCTTCATTGCGATATCTTAACGGTAAGACTCTGCAAGTAAGTGCTAATAGCTGATATTTAAGTTACTATATTGCTCTTTTAAAATTTATCAGCCGGTGCACTTAGTGTTCCAGCGGCGCAGGAAACTTCTATGTGGTTCAAAAACCTATACTTTTTCACATTTACTCGCCCTTTTGCATTATCAGAAGATCAATTAGAAAAACACTTAGCTGAACATTTATTCACCCCTTGTGGGTCAACAGAGCAATCGCATTTTGGTTGGGTAAATGCTTTGGGTAAACATGGCCATTCAACGGTTCATGCCGCTAACGGTAACCTTTTAGTTTGCGCAAGAAAAGAAGAGAAAATTCTTCCTGCTCCCGTTGTAAAAGATATGATTGAAGCAAAAGTTGCGCAACTTGAAGTTGAACAAGCGCGCAGCGCAACTAAAAAAGAAAGAGAACAGTTTAAAGAAGATATCATTTTTGAACTACTACCTCGGGCGTTTTCTCGTGTTACCGATACCCATGCTTACATTAATGCTGAGCATAACCTTATTGTTGTAAATTCAGGTAGCCGCGGTAAAGCTGAAGATTTATTAGCCTTGTTGCGCAAAGTTATTGGTACTTTACCCGTAACAAGTGTTTCACCAGAAAAAGCGCCTGATGAATTGATGACTGACTGGTTAAACGAGAAAAGTATTGGCGACAACTTTACTTTAGGTATGGAAGCAGAGTTTCATGCCTTAGGCGATGATGGTGCGGTAGTTCGTGTTAAAAATCAAGATCTTGATAGCGATGAAATTAAAACACATTTAGACGCTGATAAATACGTAGTGAAATTAGCGCTTGAATGGGATGAAGCAATGTCGTTTATTCTTTGTGACGATCTAGCGATTAAGCGTTTAAAGTTTTTTGATGTCTTACAAGAACAAAATGACGATATCGATAGTGACGACGTTATAGCAAAACTTGATGCAGACTTTGCCTTAATGGCTGGAGAAATTAATCGTTTGATTAATGACTTACTGGCTGAATTCAATGTTAAAGCGACAGACTACTTAGAGAGCTAATACGCTTTAGGTTACTGATGTCTCTAAAGAAAAAAGCAGCTAATATAGCTGCTTTTTCATTGCTTCACTTTATTACTTCAGTATCAATCGAGTTAATAATACCGGTAAAATAGGTAGACTACTTCAAACGAATAGAGTTGATGATATCGGTCGTGGAAATACCTTCTTCAAAGTTAAGTACTTTAACTGTGCCGCCATTGGCCATCACTTCTTTACCGCCAGCAATATCTTCAACTTTATAATCCCCCCCTTTAACTAATATATCGGGGAGAATGTTGCTTATAATACGTTGAGGGGTGTCTTCTGAAAAACTCACTACCCAGTCAACAGCGCCTAAACCAGCTAAAACTGCCATTCGTCTGTCGGTAGGGTTAACCGGTCGTCCACTGCCTTTTAATCTTTTTACAGAAGCATCGTCATTAACAGCAACAATCAAACGAGTGCCTAAAGTACCGGCATGGGCTAAATACGAAACATGGCCTGCATGTAAAATATCAAAACAGCCATTGGTCATGACAATATTTTCACCACGAGCTTTTGCTAATTTAACCGCAATTTTTAATTGCTCTTCGCTGACAACACCAAAACCACTTTCTTGCCCTGTCGATATTTCAGCTAATAATTCGGTCTCGCTCACGGTTGATGTACCCAATTTACCAACAACAATACCGGCAGCAATATTGGCTAAAGCACTCGCTTGGGTATATTCAGCTTTTGCTGCAATAGCCAAAGCAAGTGTCGCAATAACCGTATCACCGGCACCGGTTACATCATAGACCTCACGCGCTCGAGTCGGTAGATGGAATTCGTCATGATCTCGACGGAGCAAGGTCATTCCTTGTTCACTGCGCGTCACTAACATTGCTTCTAAATCAAGGTGCACTAACAGTGCCTGACCTTTAGTGACAATATCATTTTCTGTTTTACATGCGCCAACCACAGCTTCAAATTCGGATAGATTGGGCGTTAGTAATGTTGCACCACGATAGCGTTCAAAGTCGGTACCTTTGGGATCAACTAAAACAGCTTTCCCTTGCTTTTTAGCTATAGCAATTAAATTTTGAACCTCAGATAACGTACCTTTGCTATAATCAGACAACAAGAGTAAGTCATGATTAACCAATTGAGCAGCTACTTTTTCTTCAAGTACTTTTTTATTTACTTCGCTAAGAGACTCTTCAAAATCTAAGCGGATCAACTGCTGATTTCGGCTCATTACACGTAATTTAGTGATCGTGGGAATATTAGCTTGTTGATCAAATTCACAATTAATATTTAATGCTGATAGCTTTTTTTTCAAATGCTGAGCGGCTTCATCATCGCCAGTAATGCCAACAAGAGTCGCTCTTCCACCAATAGAAGCTATGTTTAATGCAACATTTGCCGCACCGCCGGGGCGATGTTCATCTTGATTAATTTTAACAACAGGAACGGGGGCTTCTGGAGATATACGATGTGTTGGACCGTACCAATATCGATCTAACATAATATCACCAACAACCAACACACTTGCTTGCTCAAAAGCGGGAATGTCTACTTTCATCCTATGCCTCTTAACTCTTTATGGATATACAGATATAATGGTTAATATTGTATCACATGAATTTCAATGAGTTGACATCATCCCGTGAGTAAAAATAAAGTTTTACAACCTGATTTTAAAATATCCTTCCTATTACCTAAGTATTGGTTAACTTGGTTTGGGGTAATTGTTCTCTATACCATTTCATGGTTGCCTTATAAATTACAATTAATGCTCGGCAGGATGCTCGGGCGCTTACTGTATAAAATAGGCTCAAGTCGCAAAACGGTTGCGATGAAAAACTTGCAACTATGTTTTCCAGAAATGTCGGCACAAGAACGTACCCGTATTTTAAAGAAAAACTTTGAAAATACCGGCATCGCCTTATTTGAAACCGGCATGGGCTGGTGGTGGCCAGATTGGCGAGTTAGACGAAAAACAAAGATTGTTGGCCTTGAGCACCTAGAAAAAGCCCATCGAGAAGGTAAAGGTGTTTTACTATTAACCATGCACTACTTAAGTGTAGAAATTAACTGTCGTGGCATGGGTACTGGACACCCTACGGTGGTTTTTTATCGCCCCCACAATAATCAACTAATGGAATTTTTTCAGTTTAGAGGTCGTGGCCGCTCCAATAAATACATGTTGGGTAAGCGCGACGTTAAGGGCTTAATGAAGGCACTACGTGATAAGGAAGTTTGTATTTATTTGCCCGATCAAGATTATGGTCGAAATCGCAGTTTATTTGTGCCTTTTTTTGCTGTACCTGATGCAGCAACAACCACGGGTACATTAATTTTTGCTCGCCAGAAAAACGTACAAAGTCACATACTCATACCGACCAGAAATGATGATGGCAGCGGATACACTTTAGAAATAAAGCCAATGATGGAGAATTTCCCTACCGATAATGACGAGGCTGACGTTATTCGCATCAACCAAGAGCTAGAGAAAGCCATTATGTTTAAGCCTGAACAATATATGTGGTTACATCGACGTTTTAAAACAAGACCTAATGAAGGTGACCCTTCACTTTACAAATAAGTCATGGTTGAAATCATCAGCATTGTATAAATAACAACTTTTCAGTATGGTAGTATTTATTATAAGTACACCATACTGGAATTTTCCATATGGCCTCATAACTAAGACAGCCTTATATGAACTTTTGGTTACGCAACATTATTTTTGGTTCAATTCTAATTGCTTTAGCTTTTTTATTATTTGATAACCAAGAAGAGCTATTTTCTTCTTTGTCGGATGATACCCAGGCAACAGCAGAAGTTGCGCCAATTAAACCAGCAGATAAAGCCGTTCTGGCATCAGAGTCATCGACTTCAAAAATAAAAAGTAACAATGCGGCGGCAGATGGTTTATCTCGCTTTTACGCCAACTTACATGGTGACGATGGCAGTTCAGGTCCAAAAATTCGCAATAATATAGTTTACTTGCAAGAGCCAACGGGTGACATTGTCAAACTGCTAGAAGCTCGGCGCATGGTCACACGTCCCTTACGAAAAAACTGGCGTGGCACCAATGAAAACCACCCATTTCGCTTAGGTGAAACACTCTTTCAAAAACTTTCAGAATATGCAAATAGTGAGGGTTTAGAAGTTATTTGGTGGTTAAATAGAGATTTTTTGGTCAAAGACCCTTTTCGTATTAATAAAGAAATCATCAAAACAGCTTACCAAGTTGGTAAAGCGGTTGAAGGACACTTTCGTGAAGGTATTAAGGTCTATTTTTGTCATCAACAACGAGCCATTGTACTGATTGATTTGGATATACCCTACCTAGATGAAGAGTGTATTTTATTACCGCAAAAGTCTCAAAGACGCTAAATAATAACGTCTTTGTAGTTATCAGACATTTCTATAAAGATTTTTCATACAGTGACAGGCAAATAGCAGCAACGTTTTCAGCTATTACTTCAAAGTCCACCTTAGTCAATAATTGCTGCTCATTTTTTAAGGTCGCGTGGTGACCAAAATCACGTAACGTGCAATAACTAGTCGTTAGCTGCTTTTGTTGCTCTGAACTTATTACTCCGCAGTGTTGTAGCCCTTTAAGTAAATGCAAGTTATCGGAATATTTGCAAAGCTCTGGGTGCTTTGCACTTTCGCTAAGTACAAGGAATTGGACTAAAAATTCGATATCAACTAACCCACCCTCGCCTTGCTTGATGTCAGTGTCAGCCGATGTTGATTTATCTAAATGCGCACGCATTTTTGCACGCATTTTTAAAACATCGGCACTAACATTTGCTCGTTCACGGACGCAAGTCAGTATTTCTTGTCTTATGGCTGAAAACTTATTAGCTAATTCAAGGTTACCAAATACAGTACGAGCTCTGACTAACGCTTGATGTTCCCATGTCCATGCTTCTTCTCGCTGATATTGTGCGAAAGTATCAACATGAACGACCAACAAACCAGAGTTACCAGAAGGACGTAGACGCATATCTAATTCATATAAAATACCACTGGCCATACGTGTATTAAAAATGTGCATAATACGCTGTGCTAGTTTCATGTAAAATTGCGAAGCGGGGATCTGCTTTAAACCGTTAGTAACCTCATTACTTTGACTATTATGAACAAAAACCAAATCTAAATCGGAACTATAACTTAATTCTATACCGCCCATTTTTCCATAGCCAATCGCAGAAAAGCCTTTATGGTTTTCGCCAACTGTCGACTCGGGCACGCCAAAACGCTGAGCCATTTGTTGCCAAGCTAAATGAATAACTTCTTCAATAATGGCTTCGGCAAGAGCGGTTAAATGATCGCTAACTTTAG
Source organism: Colwellia sp. BRX8-5 (assembly GCF_014077325.1). Classification (NCBI taxonomy): domain Bacteria; kingdom Pseudomonadati; phylum Pseudomonadota; class Gammaproteobacteria; order Alteromonadales; family Colwelliaceae; genus Colwellia; species Colwellia sp. BRX8-5. The sequence goes on along the minus strand of NZ_JACGVR010000013.1, from coordinate 25,125 downwards.
TTACTGGTAAGATCCCACAAATATCACCGGTCGCAATTCGCAAGTGTTGTGCTTGCTTAAATTGTCTTAACATGTCCATTTGTGCCTCCTGATCATCTTCAGGTATCCGCAACATTGCTTGTCTTAAGTCAGCAGAATAACTACTCAGCTCTGGCGGATTGTGTAACAATTTAGGATCGATTAATTCATCTAATAATATCGGATACTTGGCAATATGTTCTGCGATCCAACTACTTTGATGGCACAGTTTAATGAGGTGCTTCAATGCGCCTTCATTTTCAAATAATAATTCAATATAGGCGGTACGCGTTGATATCTTATTAAAAATAATTAAGACCCGCTCTAGCGTAAAGTGACCACTATGCTCTTGCTGTATGTGCCACATTAAAACGGGTACTAATTTATCAAGTACGCCACGCCCTCGATTACCGATACTGCGCTTTTCCATCTCAGCTCTAAATTCAGCGAGCAAACTCCATATTTTTTTAGCATCAACGAAGAAGCTGACCTGTTCGATCCAAGCAACACTCTCCTCATCTGACCATTTACTGTCCCACAATGCTGTCCAATGCTGATCTTTCGCTTGATGATTTGGACTCTCTTCGCCAATAAGTGCACAAAACTCCTGATGAACGCTGTTCATTTTCAACGCTAAAAACTCAAGAAAGTCTGGCCATGTTTGACATTGTTTATGATTAAGTGCCCATAATAAACGCATTTGATCCAAGGTATTATCTGGCAAGGTCTGAGTCTGTTGATCATTTAACGCTTGAATAATATTTTCTACTCGCCGTAAAAAACAATAAGCATCGGTCAGCACGGCTTCATTCTCAGCGGTAATAACTTCTTTCTCGACCAAAATAGGTAACACCGTTAATAAGCGGCGGTGTTGCAATTCTTTTATCCGCCCGCCACGAATAAGCTGAAACACTTGCACTATAAATTCAACTTCTCTAATACCGCCTGCACCCAGTTTTATGTTGTTATTTAATTGTTTACGACGCACTTCTTGGGCGATCATCATTTTCATACGGCGTAAGCTATCGATAACACTAAAATCAATATAGCGACGATAAACAAAAGGTCTGAGTATGGTTGAAAGTTGGTCATGATATTTGCCCTGACCAATAAGACGCGCTTTGAGCATCGCATAGCGCTCCCAGTCACGCCCTTGCTCTTGATAATAATCTTCCATGGCATTAAAGGTTAAAACAAGCGGACCACTTTCACCAAAAGGACGTAAACGCATATCAACGCGATAAACAAAACCATCGGCCGTTTTTTGATGTAAGGCAGTAATTAATTTTTGTGCCAAACGAATAAAAAATTGCTGATTATCAAGACTACGCCTAGCACCTTGTGTTTCTCCCATTTCTGGGTAGGTAAAAATAAGATCGATATCAGAAGAAAAATTTAATTCACGTCCACCTAGCTTGCCCATCCCATAAACTAACAGTTGTTGAACCTCACCATTTTTGCTGTTGGGTATGCCCCATTTTTCTTGGCAGAGTAATGTTAACCAGTTTAATGCGGCTAAAATAAGCTGGTCAGCGAGTTCGGATAAACGCTCTAACGACAAGGTTAATTCAAGATCAAACAACAAGTCAGCAACGGCAATATTAACCATCTCTTGTAAACGAAACTGCCGTAAGATTTTATGTAATTGCTCTTCACTTTCACAAGGGGCAATCAGCTCAGTAAGCATTTGCTGATAATTGGGACAGTCAGTTTGGTAAACACGTTCACTTGAAAATAAAGACACCACAATGTCAGGGCACTGCAATGCACTGTTTAATATAAAGTCACTTGCCATTAATGCTTGATGAAAATCAGCGAGTTGTTGCTTGGACAAATTAGCGGTTGCTTCGGGGTATTGATGATTAAACAATTGCGTGCTTTTTTGCTGTTGCAGGGAGAGTATATTTGGTAGCTGAGTTGATTTATTCATTTAATGACCCATTTGTTAACTATGCAAAAGACAAGGAAGAAGAATTTCAAATGAAATCACGAATTAATAGACATATTATGTCTATGATGCTATTAATAACGTGTTATATATATTACACATATAGATAGCAAATTCGTACTCAAATAACCTGAGTATATGTTAATAATAGCATTTTTGAGGACACTATGGCAGGAATGCAACACATCAAATACGCTTTTTTAAGCTTGATTATTTTCTTAGTCGGTTGCTCTGATCCCTTCGAAGAAAAAATTAAACAACAAACGCCAATCACTGAGCTTCGTATTCAACAATTAGCTGACGCCTTAACGGATGGTCAGGTACGTAATGCCAGTTTAATTCATCAATATGCTGAAAAACTTCAACAGCAAAAACCTCATCTTACGCAATTAATTAACGAATTTAACAAAGATGCGACGACAAAAGGTCCAATGTATTTGTCGCTACTTGACCGTTTAGCAACCATTAAAAATCAACCAAGTATGTTTGCCAGTAAAGAAGATATCTTCAATGAACTGGTTAACATTTATCTTGCCGCTGACCCAGTACTTTACTCCGACGCATTAAGCGATCCACTCAATGTGCTTGCTGACATGTCTGATGGGGTTTTGCCGCGCGTTAACTCGTTATCAAAAGCACAAAGCAAACAAGCCAATAATGCTCAGGACTTTGGTACCGGAGAACAGTTAATTGGCAATCCAAGTTATGGTAGTTGGACGCAAGGAAGCAATGGTATGTCTTTTTGGGCATGGTATGGCATGTATTCAATGATGGGTGATGTATTTGGTTCTCGCCGCACTTCATATAATGATTGGGGTCGTTCAAGAAACTACAGTTATTATAATGATTACGGCCGAACTCGCTATAGTTCACCAAGCCAATTAAAAAAACAAAATGATTTAGATACCCGTACAAAAAAATCATTTCAAAGCCGCGGTCAAAAATATAACAGTACTTACAGTAAAAGTCGGACGGGGTCATCTAGCCTTTCTAAACAAAGTAGTACGGCACAAACCAGTGCAAAGCGATTTAGTACCAATAGTTCATACGCAAAGAAGTCTAGCTACTCAAAAAGCTCCAGCTTTAGAAACAGCAAAAGCACCACATCTCGCAGCTTTAGACGCGGCAAATAACGAGTAGGATATAGGAATTAACATGAATACATTTTTTGAAATTACTGCCCTAAATCAAGATTTATTAATTTACTTAGTTATTGATATTTCTATTGCGATTGTTTTATTAGGTGCAATGCGTTTTATTTCAGGTTTATCGGCTAAAGTTAACTCTACGCAAGAGTTAGCACAAAAAGATAACTTTGCTTTTGGCATCAGTGTCGCAGGGAGTGTTGCCGCCTTAGGTATTGTTCTTACAGGTGCAATCAGTGGTGAAAATGCGCCAAGCTACTGGATGGAATTTGTTGGCATGTTCGCTTATGGCACATTAGGCTTGATACTGATAAAAATTGGACGTGTTATCCATGATAAATTATCACTGCAACACATCAATAAAACACAAGAAATTCTCAATGAAAATTTAACCATAGGTATTGTTGATGCTGCAGGTGCCATTGCGACGGCTATCATCATTCGCGCGGTTTTACTTTGGGTGCATGGTTTAGACGTTGATACCTTTATTGCCATCATTGCCGGCTTTATTATCTCTCAAGCTATTTTATTATTAGTTACCCGCTTAAAAGAGCGCCAATACGCAAAAAATAATCAAGGTGATTGCTTACAAGAAGCATTTACACGTGGACAAACCGCAATTGCTATACGTTATGCTGGCCAATTAATTAGTACCGCTTTAGCCGTTACCGCAGCGAGTCACTTTCTTACGTACTCACCTGAAACTTTATTTTACAATTTAATCTCTTGGTTTGTATTTGCGGTCGTGATGACTCTATTAGTCGCAATATTAACAGCCATTGCCAAACGTATTGTACTGTGGGGAATTAATTTAGTTGAAGAAGTTGATCAACAACAAAATATAGGCGTTGCTTGTGTTGAAATGGCAACGAGTATTTCAATTGCCCTCATTTTAACCGCATTGATGTCATAACCTTCCCCTCTTTTACCAAAAAAGCTTTAAGGGCATAAGCACTTAAAGCTTTTTTATCTTCAGGAAGAACAGTATTAGCCATTGACCTTATTTGATGGTGCTAGGTACTTTATAACTATGAATAAAAAACAATTATTTTGGAACGATACACTGCTTATTTTAACCATGGCCGTTTTAGCTGGTTGTGGTTTAATCTATGAATACCTTTTATCCCATTATGCTGGTCGTGTCTTAGGCGCGATGGAAAGTACTATTTATGCCATGATAGGCTTGATGATTGTCGCTATGGGTTTAGGTGCTTTTGCCGCACGCAAGATCACTTGTGCATTCAAAGGTTTTGTTTGGTTAGAGCTTACCATCGCGTTTTTAGGTTGCAGCTCAATTTTAATTATTGGTGGCTTAATAGCACTCACTCAAACGTTTCCACAGGTATTAGCAGACACCTTTAATTTGCCACCCGACTCTATGCCCCAGGGTGGATTTTTAAAACAACTATCGCAGCTCGCTTTTAATAGTCCCTATTTTTTTGGTTTCATCTTAGGTTTTTTCATTGGTATGGAAATTCCCCTTATCGCACGTATTAGAGAATCAATTCACCAAAAACATTTAAAAAATAACCTAGGCACTATTTATGGCGCCGATTATGTTGGCGCGGGTATTGGTGCTGCAATTTGGGTTATTTTTTTATTATCTATTGATATCAGTAAAGCCAGTGCGTTAACTGCTGCCTTAAACTTAATTGTCGGTGGTATTTTTATCTTTCATTTTTGGGATAAACTCACCTGGCGAAAAACCTTAGTTTCACTTCATATTTTATTATTGATCGCCATTGGCGTTATTTATCAGTCTGGTAATAGCTGGTTAAATCAAATGAGTAACTTGCTCTATTTAGATAAAGTTGTTTATACCGATAAGACCCGCTATCAACAACTCAACTTTACCCAACGACATATGGGAGCAGAGCAGCCAAGTGTGATTAATTTTTATCTTAATGGCCGTTTACAATTTTCGTCTGCTGATGAGTTTATTTATCACAGTTATTTAGTCAGTCCTGTTATGGCTGGTTCTGCTAGACATGACAATATATTAATCATTGGCGGTGGTGATGGATTAGCATTACGTGATGTCTTGCAGTGGTCGCCCAAAAAAGTCACCTTAATTGATTTAGACGCCGAATTAATGCAAATATTTTTGGATCCTACCGAAAAGTTATCACCATCGTTGGCGGCTCAGCTTAATCAGTTAACGCAGAAAAGTTTACAAGACCCTAGGGTAAAAATTATTAATGAAGATGCCTTTTTAGCGATTGATAACTTGTTAAAACAACAACAAACCTTTGATAGCATCATTGTTGACCTACCTGATCCTAGCCACCCTGATTTAAATAAACTTTATTCTGTTAATTTTTATGCGCGCTTACATCAGTTGCTCGCGGGTGACGGCTTAATTGGCATACAATCGGCAAGTCCATATCATGCCAAAGATGCTTTTATTGCGATTGGAAAAACAGTAAAAGCGGCTAAATTCGCTCACGTTCAGCAATATCACGATAATGTGCCAAGCTTTGGCGAATGGGGTTGGACGATAGCGTCAAAACGTGGTGCTAGCCCCCTTAACCGTTTACAGTCTTTAGAAAAATTACCAATTGAACATCATTGGCTAACACTACCTATGGTGATTAATTCATTCGAGTTTTCGAAAAGCTTTTATAAGAACCAAGCAGATGTTCCTATTAACTATTTAGGTAGCCATAATATTTATCAATTACATCAAAAAGCATGGCGCGATCAACAAGGTTTGAACAATGCTTATTTACAAGAATGACAAATAAATAACAAATAATGCAAATCGGCTCTTGACATATTATGTCAAAGTGCTAAATTTACCTCAACGACATAATATGTCTGAGAGATATTTACTTTTAGATTTATTAACGAAAAATACAGACTAAGGAATCACATGAACATTCATAAAATTGCTGATCACTTAAATAGCTTAGCGGACAATTCTGAAACCGGGATGGTTTTTGATTGTCAGCCTATTTCAGGCGAAGTGGACGTTTTACAAATTACTGTTATCGACCGTGAAGAATTACCAATTTTTGTTTCTGTAACCGATGATCAAATACTATGTATCACCTACTTATGGGGCGTAGAAGAAGTAAAACCTGAATACCTTCAAGACATGCACGTAAGCATGTTAGAAATGAATATTCCGATGCCTTTATCATCATTTTCAAAAATTGGTGATAAATACGTAATTTTTGGTGCCCTATCTATTAATTCGTCTTTTCATGATATTGAACACGAATTAGGCGTTTTAAGTAATAACGCGATGGAAATTATAGATGATATGGGCGAGTACCTAATTTAATTAACCACCCTAAGGAAAAAACTATGAGTATTTTTAAAAAGATAATGACCGCAATTCGAGGTGGCGCTTCAGAAGTTGGAGAATCAATTGTTGATTCAAACGCTACCCGTATTTTTGAACAAGAGATTCGTGATTCAGAAAATCACTTAACTAAAGCTAAACGTGACCTTACTGGTGTTATGGCTCAACAAATGTCATCAAGCCGTGAAGTTGACCGTTTAAAGCGCGAAGTCACTGAGCACGAAGGCTATGCAGTACAAGCCCTTGAAAAAGGTGATGAAACGTTAGCATTAGCTGTTGCTGAAAAAATTTCTAACTTGGAAAATGATCTAGCATCTCAACAACAAGCACTTGATAGTTTTTCAGGTAGTGCTAATCGTTTAAAAGAACTAGTGAAGAAAAGTGAGCGCCAAGTAGGTGAATATAAGCGTCAACTTTCTATGGTTAAAACAACAGAAAGTGTTCAAAAAGCAACATCGGCAATCACAGATAACTTTTCATCAAGTAATTCTAAGCTGTTAAATGCTAAAGATTCTTTAGAACGCATTAAAGCTAAACAGCAGAAATTTGATGATCAAATGAAAGCGGCAGAAGTGTTAGAATCTGAAAACTCAGATAATTCATTAGCTGCTCAACTTAAGCAAGCCGGTATTGGTGGCACAGATAATAGTGCGAATTCAGTATTAGACCGTTTAAAAGCTAAACAAAAGTAACACACATGCTCGTTAGCCATTATTGACTAACGAATACCGTTTTAACCGCCTAGCTGTTTTCCTCCCAACAACTAGGCGGATTTTTGGGATCTGAATATGAGTTTTCTAAAGCGACTATTTAAAAAGAAAGAAGACGAACGCCAAGTTAACTCAGCTGAAGAGTTAAAGATTAAAGATATTATTGTGCTGACCGACAGTTTCGCCTTACCTGAGTCCTTACGTAAACAACAGTTTCAAGTATCAGCCATTAACTGCTACGAATTTGAAAGTAACACACAAACTGAATGGGTTTTACAAGGTGCGAACAACCTTGAGCTTTACTTAACCATCGAAAGTGATGATAAAACTTACCTTAAATTTGCTCTTAAAATTCAGCACCAAGATATCGAATCACTGTTCGATTTAGATGAGTTTGCCACAGTATTTGATGAACCTGGTGAAGCCTTTCTAGAGAGAAAGTCAGATTCTTTATTAACATCAGGCTGGAGTAGTCCACAATACCAGCAACAAGTTTTTGCAAAAGTAGGTTATTTTCACCGCAGAGATAATCGTAGTGAAAGTTTAAGCGCCTATGAAGGAAATGAAGCAGGCGAGCAATTTGAACTTTATAGCTTACTTGATGAAGAGCAATCGCGCGGTATTGATATTGAAGTATGGCAAGATGGTGATACCGACTTATTTATTACGTTATACCGTCCAACTTCTGATATTATCGATATTTTCCCGGGGAGCTAATTTGTGAGCAGAAAATTACCTGAAAAATGGCAATCTTCAATTCAAGCAGTCAAGGCGGTGCAAGTTGCTTTTGATATGGATGAAAAAATTCAATTAGCAATTCGTACTCAAGCATTACATGCCGGTCTGAGTCCATCAGACCAAATTCGTGATATTCTTGGCCTACCAACGAATAAAAGACCTAAACGACCTCGTTTAACCGTAAGTTTAGGACAAGATGATTACCAAATATTAGCCTTAAAATACGGCCTTTCTCCTGAACAACAACTTGAAATAAAGCGTAAATTAATGGATGATTTAATTCTACATGTTACGCAAAACAATAATAGTTAACTGCAAAAATGAAATTATAAACATTATGATGATGCGCCATAGACTTAAACATTACACTATCGATGAATTTGGTATTAAGAATTATAAATCTCGATATATATTAATCTTAACAATATTGACACTCTATTTGATTATGGCTGGAGCAGCGAAACTGTTACTGCATTTCGAATTACCCGCACCTACGGCCAATATAAAAACATATAATGATGCTTTCTGGGCGCTACAAGTGAGCTCTAGTACCATAGGTTATGGTGATTACTATCCTGTAACTACAGGTGGCAGGGTCGTTGTTATGTGTATGTTCTATATTGGTGTTGGATTAATGAGTTTTATTGGCGCGCAGTTTATTAATCGTTTTTTTGGATTTTCTAACACAGACGTTAAAAATAGAGAATTGCGCCGACAAAATAAAGAAATACTTGATCATAATAAGCAACTCGAAGTGAAAATTGATTTATTAGCCAATAAAATTGAAGAAGTTATTCACAAATCAACCAAGTAAATATTAATAAATAATGTGTAATAAATTTATTATATTATGCCATACTTGTCTTTTAAATATAATAAAAGGGAAAACACTATGTTAATTAAAACTATTGCTCTAGCAGCACTTATCATGACGGCAACAGGCTGTGCTAACACTGACGCTTTAGAAGCAAGTGTAAGTAGCCTAAACCAAAAGGTTGATACACTAACTAATAAAGTTAATGCCTTAACGGATGAAGTTGCCGATGTAAAAAGTCAGCAAACAATGAATACAGAAACAATAGAAGGTGTTAAAACATCTGTTGCTAATGCTAATGAACGCATGGATAACATTGCTTCTAGCTACAAAAAATAACGGTTAGACCATAGGTCTATTAAATAAAACACGAGATTGATTATATCAGCCTCGTGTTTTTTTATGCCTGCTATTTTCGTATCAACAAACTATGACTATTGGCGTGCAATGATGGACAAACGCCTTGAAGGACAGCCTGTCTAAGAAATACCATTATCGACTCTTACATCGACATCAAGGAGTATCAAGACCATGTGACTATATGAATGCCTAGAAATGGCCATACCGTTGTGAACATCGTCGTTCCTTGCCATCTCGGTTACTGCTCCTGCGTTACTCTACTTATTGCATCCATGCAGTCACAGCATCACGACATAACGTAGACGTACAGAGATACACTAATGCCTAGAAAAACAGGATGTATGAGAAAGACCATCCTGAACATAAAAAGCCAGTTACTTTTCAGTAACCGGCTTTCATTTTCTGTTGATTAATACCAACATATACTAGTACTTAGCTAGCTACTTTTTCTTTCACCCAAAAACTGGAGATAAAGGAAATTAAACCAATTAAGAAAAACACGCCGGCAATTTCACGTAGCCAATAAAATATTGAAAGTTTATCTTGAGTTACCATAAAACTTAACGCTTCACCACTTTCTGGTATACGCTGTAACCACACTTGTAATACACCAGCACCTGTTAAGAATAATGTGATGAAAACCATAGCAACAGTCATCAACCAAAATCCCCACATTTCACGTACTTGGGCACGATTACAATTAGCTTCACCGATACCACGTAACTTAGGCATAGCATATGAAATAATTGTCATTACGATCATCGCATAAGCACCATAAAAAGCCATGTGACCATGAGCAGCAGTAATTTGTGAACCATGGGTATAGTAGTTTACTGGTGCTAATGTATGTAAGAAGCCCCAAACACCTGCACCTAAGAATGCCATTACTGACGTGCCTAATGCCCAGAGTGTTGCAGCCTTATTAGGGTGCTCACGGCGACGGCGATTAACCATGTTAAAGGCATACAATACCATCGCAAAGAATGGTAAAGGTTCTATTGCTGAGAATACAGAGCCCACCCACTGCCAATATTCTGGAGTAGTTAACCAGTAGAAATGATGACCTGTACCTAAAATACCTGAGATTAACGCCATTGCAATAATGACATACAACCATTTTTCAATAACTTCTCGGTCAACACCTGTTATTTTGATCAACACATAAGCTAAAATTGCGCCCATGATTAATTCCCATACACCTTCTACCCATAAATGAACAACAAACCACCAAAAGTACTTATCAAGTGCTAAGTTAGTTGGATTATAGAATGCGAATAAGAAGAATACGGCTAAACCAATTAAACCTGTCATCAACACCATGTTAATAGCTGTTTTACGGCCTTTTAAAATAGTCATACCTAAGTTAAACAAAAAGCCTAAACAAACAATAACAATACCAATTTTTGTGATAGTAGGCTGTTCAAGGAACTCACGTCCCATCGTTGGCCATAATTCATTTAACGTATAGTGAGCTAAAGTTGAATAAGGGACTAATAGGTATCCTAAGATAGTTGCAACACCTGCGGCGGCAAATATCCAGAACAAGATAATAGCTAATTTAGGACTATAAAGTTCAGTTTCAGATTCTTCTGGAACCATATAATAAGCAGCGCCCATAAACCCAAATAATAGCCAGACTATTAGTAGATTGGTATGCACCATACGTGCTACGTTAAAAGGAATTGCGCCAGCAAGAAAGTCACCAACAACATATTGTAACCCCATAACTAAGCCAAATAGAATTTGGCCAACAAAGAGTATTAATGCAAAAATGAAATAAGGTTTTGCGACCGCTTGAGATTGATATTTTAAAGTGTTCATCGCATTATCCTTCAATATTCGGTGGCCAGTCATTAGTATCTAACTCTGACGTCCACTTCAAAAATTCTGCTAAGTCATCAATTTCTTTATCGCTAAGATGAAAGTTTGGCATTTGACGACGGCCAGGGATATTTAACGGCTGAGCTTTCATCCAACCATTTAAAAAGGCTTTAAAGCCCGCTTCACCGCCACGGCGTTTATAAACATTACCGAGTTCAGGTGCAAAATAAGCCCCCTCACCTATTAATGAATGGCAACCGATACAGTTATTCTCTTCCCAAAGTTCTTTACCGTGAGCAACAGCTTCGGTAATATTTTCACGGTGATCCCTTTCAGGCATCACTTTGGTGGTGTGGTAGGTCAAAGCTAGAAATATTAAGAAGAAGAATACGCTTCCTCCATAATAAATATTCCGAGCCATGCCTTTAGTAAAACGCTCTGACATGGTGTTTTCCTTAGTAAAAACGATAATAAAGCTTGAGGATAATAAACCGCTCTTAAATAAGGAGACTTGATTTCTATCAAGTTTTAAAGAATGTGTAATAATTTGTGACTAAAAAAAAGGTAAGTATGCGTTATATCAAAAAAGTGGAAGTTTTTTCGCCATTGCCCTAGAAACATTTAGCATTCCCAGCAAAACAAAAGCGGCATGCATAGTAACAAAGTAAATGATCATCACCATTAAAGACACTTCAAAAGCATCAGTTGTTAGTAAGACAACAAGCGGAATTACGATAATAAAAAAGCCGGCTAAAATAGACAATTGAATGGAGCGGTATAGATGAATACATTGCCAGCCTTTCTGGTGCTTTTTTTTAATAAATAACCATATTAAAATTAAAAAAGACAGGCCAGGTATAAGTAATAAATTCATCAAAAATAACGATTGATAAATAATAGCATCTCGGCCATCTTTGGCTGAATGGTGTTGGTTCGATGACTGCTCAACTGAATTTTTCATATAAACCTCTCTTAACTAAAAGTAACACTATTGTTTAGGTCAATGATTAATCTGAATAGACCGCCCAACGCCTTAAACATCACTACAAAAGATAAATTACACAAATAACAGCAGGAATTATAAATACATAGCCAAGTAATAATATCCGCCACATTTTAGGCGCTGTGCGAAGTTCCATGAAAACATCGGTAATTTGCTGCCCTTTAAGGAAAACAATTAATAATACAAAAGCAATTAAGTACTCTGGGGATTTTATAACCTGTCCGATATAAACTGAACTAAAGGTCAATATAATTAAAAGTAGCCAACTTATAATTGTTTGTTTCAAAGTGATCATAGTGTCATTACCGCCTCTTTAAATAACATAGATAAGTGGAAACAAAATAATCCATAACATATCAACCATATGCCAATAACTTGCACCCGATTCAAAGCCAGAGACGTCCTCTTGATAAGCACCTTTCTTAGCATTTACGCCAATAATAAGCAGAATAACCATACCTAAAAGTACATGCATAAAATGGAAGAAGGTAATAAGAAAATACAAAGTAAAAAAAGTATTTGTCTCTATATCAATGCCTATATTGAAGAGAAACTGATATTCCCAAATTTTTACTGCTAAATAAATACAGGCAATAACTTGTGAAATGACGAGTAAGTTAATTGATTGTTTAACTTGATGAAGATGAATAGCTCGAACAGATAAAGCAACAAATAAGCTGCTGGTGATTAAGGCAATCGTATTAATTAAACCCGCAATCGGGTGAAGCTTAGCTTTACTCGCAATGAACATATCACTATGTAATTGCTCAGTAATAGCAAAGCCAATAAAAAATATAGCAAAGACAGTAAGTTCAGCAAGAATAAAAAACCACATGGCTAAATCACCCGGCAGTCTTTTATTAACCATATTGTCAGCTACTTTAACCTCGCGAAGTTCTAAAGTTTTTGAAGTAATAACGCTGTTACTCATCAAAGTAAATTCTAGCAACATCCATTAAAGCATTAACCGTATCAATATCATCTGATAATGGTTCGGCTAAACAACAACGACAAACTTCGATAGGATTCATACCACTTGAAATCATTTTCGCTGCATAGATTAACAAACGTGTTGAAGCAACTTCATCGAGATCGTTTTTTTCTAAACGACGTAAAGCTTGGGCAAGTTCAACTAATTTAAAAGCTAAATGGGGATCAACCCCTGCTTCTTTAATTAAAATTTCTTGTTCTAATTCCGCAGTAGGGTATTCAAAGCGCAGTGCCACAAAACGCTGACGTGTACTTGGCTTCATACCTTTCAATAGATTTTGGTATCCGGGATTATAAGAAACAACCAGCATAAAACCGGGGGCGGCTTCTATTAACTCACCGGTGCGTTCAAGGGGTAATACGCGACGGTCATCAGCTAATGGATGCAATACAACGGTTGTGTCTTTGCGTGCTTCAACGACTTCATCTAAATAACAAATGCCGCCTTCACGAACAGCCTTTGTTAACGGACCATCTTGCCAATAGGTGCCGTTGGGACCAATTAAATGGCGACCTACTAAATCAGCAGCGGTTAAGTCATCGTGACAAGAAACAGTATAAAGGGGTTTATTGAGTTTTTCTGCCATATGGGCAATGAAACGCGTTTTACCACAACCTGTTGGCCCTTTAATTAATACGGGTAATTGATGGTGATAGGCATATTCAAATAAGGAGACTTCATTCTTTTGTTCTTTATAATATAAAGAATCGTCAGTTTTGGTCGAAGGTTTAAGATTAACGGTGTTCATAAAAACTCAAAGGCGTAATTTAACTTAACGTTAAAATACGCCCTAAATGAGTTAGCTGCAAATTTGAATGGACCTTAGTTGATTCCGATCAATTGAGCATGAAAATAGCGATTAATTAGCCAAAAATTGCGCGCATTAAACCGATAGCTTGTTCAACACTTTTACCATTTTTAACCTGAATAATAATTGAGTCACGTTTACCCTGCAAGTACGCTGGAAGATCTTCTGAGGTAAGCGCTTTGTCCACTAATATTTCAGCTGACTCTTTACTACGTTTTTTAGGCGTCGCCTTTGACTTCGACTTCGCTTTATTAAGCATTTTTTCACGTAACTTAATGTAGTTTGAATTTGGTGCTAAGTCAGCATCAGCAAATAAAAACAAATCAATTAATACCGCACGATTTTTCCAAAGAATAAGTTCACGATTCTCTTTGTTGCCAGTAGCTTCATCTTGAGCGCTTTCTTCGCCCTCATTTGCATCACTGTTTGCTTCAGCTATCTCTGGTTGTGCTTGATGCCACCATGCAAAAGTACGCATAGTACCAATCATGTCATGCCAGTAAGATGAAAAATCTGTGTTTTTTAGTTTAGCAATCGATAAGCCTTGGCAAAGAATATCAATTTTATTGTTATTTAATGCAATAAATTGATCCGGTCTGCGCATCGCTAATAGACGTGTAGCTACCGCTAAAGGCGCTTTTTCGCCTTGGGCTTTTGTTTGCGTATATTCTTTAAAAATTTGTTGGAAGTCGTTAACAAAACTTTGGTAGTTTGCATGACTTACTTCTCCAGTTAAAGGAATGTGCGCTAATGCTGCATCAAACTTTTCTGGCGACTGCTCAAGCAAGGTATGAAAAACTTTTGCACCTTTAGTGCCCGCAAACCATTCAACATCAAAATTATAAATGCTGTAGTCATGCTGAGTTGTGTGCTTACCAGAAAAAGCTAAACGGTCTTCAACAATTAAGTCTGCTAAAGGTTGTTGGCGAATTTCGTCAAGATAATTCAATAAACGTAAACGTTCATCTAAAGCATGAATCGTGCTTTGTTGTTCAATAAAACTGGCAAATATTGGCCAAGGAGCAATTCTAGCCATTTTAAACTGACTAAGCGTAAAGCCAGCTTCAAGAATATCTTGTAGCTTCTTAAGCGGTAAAAGTTGCTCATCTTCTAAAAGATCCTTATTAAGTTCTTCACGACATAGTCGGGCCAACTCGCCACACCAGCCCAGAAAATCATCTGGACGATGTGTCACTTTAACCGCCATTAAATTTAGGCTCAATGGCGTGACATATTTAAGGGCATTTTGATAAACCTGATTTTCAGCATCAGACAAGGGCATATTAACAGGTGAAGATAACAACTTTCTCATGAAACTATATAAACTCCGTATAAGGAATTATCACTAATAATACGGTTAAGCATAGATTAGAAATAATATAAAAAAAGCGTGAAAAATCCACGTTTTTATTAGGTATTGCAATTAAGTATATCGATTATAGCAAATGAGGAGTGTTTTGTTGATTTAATCTGCGAAAAAAAACGCTAGCCAACTTTAATCTTTATGCATCTACACCGCCCAACTTATAATTAGCATCGATAAAGCATAGCGTGTAGTTAAACGGAACGATAAAAGTGACGTGTAATGATTAGTTTTCAACAGCACTTTATTATAAGTTATTATTCTGTTAATTTAAGTACAGAGCTCTTCGTAGTTAAGTTATCCCGTGGCAAGACGAGATAAATATACCCGAATGTTAAGGATGACAAATGCATCGCATAAAAATAATTTTACTTTTGATATTATCTTTTGTTTTTCAGCCTGTTCAACTACATCTATAGATGGCTCAAAATCTGATATTAAACAACACATCAATATTCCTATTAATTACAATTTATTTGAACAAACAAAAATAGCGCCATTAAATGAGCAAGAGCTGTTTTACCTAACGCAAGACCAACAGAAAAAAGTAAAAATAGATTTTGAGAAAAAAGTAGCTACGGGCTATGAACCTCACCAAGCACTCTATCAGATACTTAACGAGAACATGGCCAATTTTACCTATTATGGTGAAACATATAATGCCACTACCGTAATGCGTCTTAATAAAGGTAACTGTATGAGTTTGGCCATTTTAACAACTGCTTATGCTAAGCTTTTGGGGTTGTATTTCTCATATCGTAATGTGTATACCTTACCGATTTTTTCTAAAAAAGAAGATGTTATTTTGTCATCTTCGCATGTACAAACAGTAATTTATGATCCTTCTTTTGTTGCTGATGATAACTTTTTCTATTTTTCTCCCTCCGGTATAACCATTGATTACTTCCCAAATAAAAATAATCGTAGAGGAGGAACGTTTTCTTATAATACCTTTGTAGCTATGTATTATAAGAATATAGCTGCTGACGCTTTAGCTGATAAAAATTTAGCGAAATCCTTTATGTATGCTAGTACCACCTATAAATATGACACTAAAAATATCGAAACAATTAATTTATTAGCCGTTATTCATCGTAGGGCTGGCGATGTAAAAACGGCAGAAGCAATCTACAAAATAGGTATAGATAGAGGAAAACCAAACATAGCACTATTAAGTAATTATATTATGCTACTTAAGTCTCAACAGCGAATGGAAGAAGTGAGTTTTCTGCAAAGTAAGATGGAAGAATTAGACGACCCTAGCCCCTATAAATCGTTAACTCAGGCTTATGTCGCAACACAAAACAATGATATTAAACAAGCAGAAAGACACTTTAAAAAAGCATTGAAGAAAGCGCCCTATTTAAACCAAGCCTATATGGAACTATACCGTATTTACATAAAGCAACAAAAAATGGAGATGGCCCAAGCTATGTTAGTTAAAGCACTGGAGTGGACCTATGAGCTTGATGAAAAAAAGCTCTATAATATTAACCAAAGCATTGCTAGAAATATCTAAACGGTAATATTGGTAAATATCGAGTGTAGTTGATAATTTATCGTATCAACCTTTAGGAAGCGATATGACAGCTTCAACTCCTGCGACATTTTCTCTGTTTTTTAAGGATAAAAGTCCATCATGATTAAATAATATTTGTTTGCATAACGTTAAGCCAATACCACTGCCTTGTGGTTTTGTCGTATAGAAAGGGACAAATAAGTTATTTTTGTTAGCTATCCCGCTACCTGAATCACAGACGTGAATGTGAAAATATTTATCATCCTCATGACAAAACACTTCAATTATTTTATCTGTGCTACGAGTTATCTGCATGGCTTCTTTGGCGTTTTTAAAGACATTTATAAAGACTTGCTCAAGCTGAGCTTTATCTGCGTAAATATTTACCTGCTCTAAATCAATAGAATTATCTGGAAATAGAATACGACAATCATTAAAGAGCGCAATACAATGGCTAATAAAGCCTTGCAAGGCAAATCTACTTTTATTGGGTTCAGGCAAGTGAGAAAGCTGACTATAGCTGGCAATAAAGGAACTAAGCGAACTTGCTCGTTCGTTAATAATATCAACCCCTGTTAATAAAGACTCGCGATTTAAGGCTTTCTGCCCATCTTGTAATTTAGAACTTATCGATTGGCTAATACTAGAGATAGGTGTTAACGAATTGTTCATTTCATGACTTAAAACACGCAATAAACTTTGCCAAGATTTTCGTTCTTTTTCTAATAATAATCGTTGTGCTGAGGTGATTAAAAAGAGTTGATGTTGCTTGCCTTCACTTAAAAAGTATTCTTTAAAAAGGAAGTGTTCACCACTAAGCTGGGGGTGTTCAAAATCAATAATTCCGCTTTGTGCTTCACTAATAACTTTCCCTATCACTAGGCTTGTCAGCAATAAATGAGCGTGTTGAGACATATCTATTTGTAATAATTTTTGGGCCGAATCATTTGCCAATACAATCCGACCTTGTTCATCAACCGCTAAAACCATTGCATCCATTTGTTGCATTATTCGCTCAAGTAACTGCCGACTCTCTTTCGCTTCAATTTTACTTAATGCCAGTGTGTCTGCGAGGTTATTAACGAGAGTGAGTAGTTCTTGAAAAGCCTTATTTTCTTGCTCTCGGCCACGTAAACTATAATCGCCATCAATCATTGATTCCAAAATATTGGCCAAGGTTCTTATTTGTTGCTGAGAACGTTGCTCAGAAATGACAACAATAAAAACAGCAATTAACGCCAAAATAATAAGTATAAAAGCAATTAAATAAGCAGACACATTGGCTATATAAAGTGCTACGGTCGTTATAAGCAAACAAGGCAAGCACAAAAACAGAGCTAGCAAGCTATGATCATTTTTTTGTTTTCGTTGTTGATTAGTCAAGGCCGTGTTTACTCATACGACGATAAAATCCACTGCGACTTAACCCTAAAGATTTGGCCGTTTCTGTGGCGTTACCTCGATGATGTTTCAAACGGCTGATCATTGATATTTTTTCTATTTCATTTAAAGATAATGACGAATAATTAGTGAGTTTATCACCTCTATTCTCATCAAGTTCACTTGCTGAAGGATGAATATCCTCAAGTAATAAATCTCGTCCACCTATCACCGATTTTTTACAGGTAAAAAGTAGTTTTTCCATAAGATGGCTTAGCTCACGAATATTACCCGGCCAAGTATGCTGTTGTAACTTTTTAACAGCATCCGATGATAACTCAGGGGCGACAATATTATATTTAGCACTAAAGCGTTGTAAAAAATAATGGGCTAAAGGCTCAATATCTTCAATTCGTTCGTGCAATGAAGGTATACGTAGTTGAATGGTATTTAAACGGTAAAATAAATCTTGTCTAAATTGCTGTTCACTAATAGCTTTTGCCAAATCACAGTTGGTGGCTGAAATAATACGTACATCCGCGCTCAGTGATTTACTACTTCCGACTACTTCAAATTTTTTTTCCTCTAATACTCTTAATAACTTAGCTTGTTGAGCCATTGGGATATTGGCAAGTTCATCCAGAAATAACGTGCCTTGCTCTGCCATTTCAAAACGGCCAACCCTGTTTTCTTTAGCGTCTGTAAATGCCCCTTTTAAATGACCAAACATTTCGCTTTCAAATAAGCTTTCTGGAATAGCGCCCATATTTACTGGAACGAAAGAATTTTCAGCTCGCGATGACTGTTGATGCACATAAGAAGCAAGCATACTTTTCCCCGTGCCATTGTCACCGGTAAGTAAGATACTCATATCACTTTTTGCGAGTTCTTCTAACGATGACAACAATGTTTTCATTACGGGTGATTGCGCAATAATGCCATTATTTTTAGGAAACGATTGTGAGCGGAGTAGTTTATTTTCTTGATTGAGTCGGTTGAGCTTTTTATCGATACTGGCTAATTTCAATTGCGTATTAATAGCGCTTAGCATACGTTCATTGTTCCACGGTTTCTGGATGAAATCTTTTGCGCCGGCCCGCATAGCATCAACTGCAATATCAATAGTTGCCCAGCCGGTCATAACAATAATAGGCAGAGTTTCGTCAAACTGTTGAATAGCCTCAACTAACTGTAACCCTTCACCACCAGAAGTGGTGTCTTGTTGAAAATTCATGTCAATTAAAACGAGATCTACACTTTCACGCTTTAAATTTTCCAAAACAGCTTCTGGCGTGGTCATCGCTAAAATATCAAAATTCTCTTCTGATAACATATATTTTAAGCTGGCAATAATATTGAGGTCATCATCAGCAATTAAGATTTTATTATTTTTCACAGTATTATAGTTACACCATTAATTAATATTAGTCTATCGCCCTAACATTAAGGGCGATAGCTTTTCTTCCTTCGTCTTATTCGTAACGAAGAGCTGAGCTTGGTTCCATTTTAACTGCTCTGGTCGTTGGTGCATATATCGCTAACATTACAATAGCAGACAATCCGATAACTACCGTTACTGCAAGAACCACATATAAATACGTTGGAAATATACCTTCCGACATTTTATTAAAACCAAAGGCAATTAATACAAAAATGATTAAGGCTAAACCTAATCCTTTAATTAATTGTTTCGCACCTTGTTTCATAAACATATTCACAATACTTTTATCGGTAGCACCCACTGCGCGTCTAATACCAACTTCATGAGTACGTTGTGCCACCGAATTAGCGGTTAAACCATAAATGCCAACCAGTGCTAACATTAGGGCAAAGAAGCCTGTACCAAAAGTGATATTAGACGTTAATTGCATTACATCACGCATCATACCTCTATTTTTCTCTGCCGGTTCAACCGCATAAAAGAGATCAATATTTCGATCTATTTTATACAAGGCTTGATAAAATATTTCTTCACTATTAATTAATTCACCTTCTATTAGGTAAAAAAAGTTTTGAAAAGCCGTCATAAATTGTAACCCTGAAGTATAAACTTCATCAGCGCTATCAAGCTTACCGAGCATGGTTTTAGGATTCATGCGATTTGTTACAACGCCTACTATAAATAGTTTTTCGTTTTTTTCATCGATCTTAAGTTGAAAGCTTTTACCAATGACAGATTCTCCTGGCCAGTATCGACTCGCCATTGATTGACTAATCAAAGCGACTTTACGATTACCTTCTTTGTCTTGATGATTTAAGAAGCGCCCATCAACCAAGTTAACACCAATAGTATCTGTTTTCCCTATCACACTTAGCGTATCAACAGATGGCTTACTTTTTTCATCGGTGTAATCAATTCCCTCAAGTGTTAGGGGAAAATTTCCAAGCCAGTTGTTCATAACGACACCCGCAACGCGAGGGTGACTTTTGATGTCTGTCATTAGGTTTTGATAAAAAGCAATTTGCTGCTGTGGTTCTGCATACTTATTTTCAGGTAGGCTGAGCCTAGCTCTCATCACATTAGTGTAATCATCTCCCGTTTCTAAATTAACCAGTTTATTGGATATATACCCTGACATCGAGCCAATAAGCATTAATATCGCGACAAGAAATACTTGAGTCGTCACTAAGAATCTTGATAAACGCCCTGCTTTTTTACCTTGTGCGCCTCGAGTTCCATCACGTAATGTTGTATTAATGTCTTGATTGGCAGAGCGCCAAGCGGGTAAAAATGAGGATAAAAAAATTGTCACTATAGTAAAGGCGGCCGCCATTAATAGTGTTTCTTTGTCCATACCCCAACGCCACCAAAATACTAACGTTTTGGAGTTCCATGAATGCAATATAATATCGGTGTAATGTAAAGCTGCACCTACAAGTAAAACCGACAAAACGCCACCTAATAAGGTAATAATAACGCCTTCCCACATTAACTGACTAACTAAACGAGTGTTTGATGCGCCTAATGCTGCTCGTATCGCGGTTTCTTTTTGACGTTCTATAGCCCGAGCAAGTAAAAGATTTCCAACATTGATACACGCAAGTAATAGGATCATCCCAGCGATCACATTTAAAAAGGTAAAAATTACCGTACCTTCCCCTCCCATTTGCGCAAAAGGAAATGACCAGAAACGTACTGACTTATCACCTTTTTCTAAATCGTATTGTGTAGCATTTTGTTGATAAATCGTATTAATTTGCTGGCTTAAGGATTGTTCAGCTTTAGCTCTACTGATATCAGGTTTAATACGACCGTAAAGATGAACATTATTAGGATTGTTCGCTGTCTTTTTTATGAGTGATTGTTCTATCGGCAGCCAAATATGACTCGAACCAGGAAAAAGATACCCATGGGGCATAACACCAACAATTTCGGTAACAATATCATTCACAATAATAGTCTTACCAATAATGTCTTTGCTAGATGAATAATCACTCGCCCAAATCTGAGTGCTGATAACTGCAACTGGAGAAGCACCTGCTTCTATATCTGCAGCTTGCAATGTTCGACCTAGCGCTGCTTTTGTACCACTGAAATCAAAAAATCCTTGGTCAACATAAGTCCCGTAAACATTCTTTCCACTATCTTCAAAAGACAATCTAAAATCTTGTTTATCATAAATACCAAATTCACTGAGTACTGTTTGTTTTTCCTTTATCATAAAGAATTCATAGGAAGTCCATAACTGAAATTCACCATTAAATTCTGCATTAACCGACAGCATGCTTTCGCCGTTAGGTAAGTCTAAGTCTTTATGCATGGTTGAATACAAAAATGAAAAGGTGAATAAGCTGATGGAAAGCCCTCCAACAAGAACAGCTAAAGTCATCGCAGTGAACTTAGGCGACTTAAAAAGTAATCTAAAGGCATATTTGATATCAATAAATGTAGACATGTATCCTCCTAACCTACCACTAATGTAGGTGCAGGCATTGAATCTGCATTGTTTTTTATGTTGATATTATCGGCAATTAAACGGCCATCAAACATCTCTAAACAGCGGTCTGCTCTTTTTGCAGAAGAAGGATCGTGTGTCACCATACATATTGTCGCTCCTTCTTGGTGAAGTTTATCAAGCAAGGCTAATACAGCTTCAGCATTTCTTGAATCTAAATTACCGGTTGGTTCATCAGCAAGAATAATTGCGGGGTCGTTAACTAAAGCACGAGCTACAGCGACTCGCTGTTGTTGACCACCAGAAAGCTGTGATGGGAAATGATCTTTTCGGTGAGACATTTCAACTTTTTCTAATACCTGCTGTACTTTGCCCTCTATTTCACTTTTTGATAAACCTTTTTGATACGTTAACGGTAGCATCACATTTTCAAAAACCGTCAAATCGGAAATTAAGTTAAATGACTGAAAGACAAAACCAATTTGTTCACTGCGAATTTTTGCTCGTTGATCTCTTGATAATGATGAAACATCAACACCATCTAGTTCATAAGTGCCATGGGTTGGAGAATCAAGTAAACCTAAAAGTGATAATAATGTAGATTTACCACAGCCAGACTGTCCACTTAATGAAATATACTCACCCTTTTTAATCGTTAAATTAACAGTATCAATAGCGCGTGTTTCGATTTCTTCAGTCAAAAACCTTTTACTGATTTCTTTCAATTCGATTAATGTGCTCATTTTTATTTCCTTTAATTTGTCTGTTACTCTTATCTTCATAAATAATTATTATTAGTTAATCATCACTTCTTGATGCTCTTGCCAACTCGTTGTATCGGAAATAATAATTTCATCTCCAACGTCTAAACCAGAAAGTATTTGAATTTGGTTGACTGAACTCTGCCCTAACTTCACCTTTTGTTTTTGAGCAAATTTTTTATCATTAATCAATTTATATAAACCTGCATCACTATAACGAGGGGCAAATACCGGACGTTGGACATAAAGTGTATCCGCAATATCACTTACCTCAATTAAACCATCTACCGTTAAATCAGGTCGGGCATCATTAGGTAATTCACTATTTAGCTGCACATCAATTTGAACCATGCCAGTATTTACTGCCGGGTCAATACGAATAACTTTACCAAAAATTTTATTACTTCTCGTATCAACAACAACGGCTTGACCTAATGCAATATCACTCACTTTATTTTCTTGTACTTGAAGCTCAGCAAACAACGAACGTTGATCCGCAATCAAAGCGACACTACCACCAACTTGAACTTGCTCTCCTAACGCAAGAGAAACCTGCTGAACCACCCCATTAGTTGTCGCTTTTACGGCTAAAGCATCGACTTGATCTCTAATACGCTGATAGTTATTTTCAACTAAGCCC
Organism: Colwellia sp. BRX8-5; assembly: GCF_014077325.1. Classification (NCBI taxonomy): domain Bacteria; kingdom Pseudomonadati; phylum Pseudomonadota; class Gammaproteobacteria; order Alteromonadales; family Colwelliaceae; genus Colwellia; species Colwellia sp. BRX8-5. The sequence goes on along the minus strand of NZ_JACGVR010000013.1, from coordinate 1,903 downwards.
AATCGTGCTTGTTGAGCAGTTTTAGAGGCAAGTAAACTCGCTTTCATTTTTTCAACTTTTTGCATTTGTGATAGCCAGTATTGATTTTGTTGCTTAACGGCCAGTTGGCTATGCTGATAATCAAGCGCTGATACGGTGGCATTTTTTTGCGCGATTAATTGTGTTTCAGCATCAAGTTTTAACTTGCTGATTTGGTAACTATAGTCAGCTTCAACGACTGAATTTTCTAAATCAAGCAATTGAGATTCAAGCGCAATATAAGCAGCATAATTTTCTGCTTTTTTTGCTTCGTATTCCCAACGGGCTTTTTCTAATTCACGGTGTAATTCAGGGTTAGAAAGTTGCATCAGCATCTGCCCTTTAATGACATGAGCGCCTGCTTTTACAAAGGCTTGTTCAACACGACCAGAAACTTGTGCTGAAACCCAACGAATATAGACTGGTTTTAAAACCCCTGTTGCGCGAACATTCACTTGAAAACGACCTTGTTCAACAACAGCGGTCACTAATTCATTTTGTTTAACAATAAAAGAAGCATCGCCCATCACACTTTTTAATTTATACGTTGCAAAAGCTAACATCAGTACAACGGGTACATACCAGTACTTACGCCACAAAGGTATTATTTTTTTTTCTCGTTGGATATCCATACGCTGATGATTTCATTTTATTAAGTAATAATTAAGTAAGGTAATACAAGGGACATGCCAACTTCAAAAAATACGTAAGCAGCTGTTATTTAATAACAAAAAAATTCAATCAATTGCTTTAGCATTAAACTGTGTCGAAAACGACACAAAGTAAAAATTAAGATGTGGCATTTATGGAACAAGCTAAAACGCGACCCCATCAAAAAATAAATCCTACTGTGAATAGGTCTTCAATTTTTGGTATATTTACTCTTTTATATAGATTTTTAATATTAACTCAAGCTGTTATCATAGAGTAAATTTCAATTTATTAAGATAAGTAAAGTAGATGTCAATAAAACCCTTAGCGCGCGTTACGGTAGAACCAAAATCAACAGCCACATCATGTGTTATTTGGCTACATGGACTTGGCGATTCAGGTGATGGCTTTGCACCGATTGTTCCTGTATTAAATTTACCAAAAAATCATGGTATTCGTTTTATTTTTCCGCATGCTCCTGAGCAAGCGGTAACAATTAACCAAGGCTATGTGATGCGTTCTTGGTACGATATAAAAAGTATGGACTTGCATAATCGAGCTGATATGGCTGGCGTACTTGAGTCTGAACAAGCCATTCACGCGCTTATTCAACAGCAGATAGATTCTGGTATTGCTGCCAATAAAATAGTACTAGCAGGTTTTAGCCAAGGTGGCGTTATTAGCTTATTTACCGGTCTTAGGTACCCAAAAGCCTTAGCGGGCATTATGGCTTTGTCATGTTACCTACCAACCGCAGATAAATTGCCCGACAACTGTCACTTCGCCAATAAGCAAACTCCTATTTTGCAAAACCATGGTGAGCAAGATGACGTAGTACCAATGAGCTCGGGAAAAATGGCCAATCAACTATTGATTGATGCTGGATATAATACAAAATGGCAATCTTATCGTATGCCTCACAGCGTATTACCGGAACAACTTAGCGATATTTCAGCTTGGTTAGTGAATACCTTATTAAAGTAATTAAGCTATAAATTAACTCAATAAAAATAAAGCCGGCATATTGTCGGCTTTATTCATTTAGGTCAGATAAGAAATAACACGTTAGTTATGAACGACCAACCCCTGACATTAACCCCTTGACTTTCATATCTAAAACTCTCTTTACCATTCACAGTGGCTATCCAGATTGGCCAAAACTCAAAGTGATTTTTTAATGGGTGAATAATTTATGCGCGTTATTTCAGCCAAATTTTTAACAAAGCATTATTTA
>NZ_JACGVR010000038.1:0-40269 GCF_014077325.1 Colwellia sp. BRX8-5 | reverse complement strand
CAGAAGTGAAACGCAGTAGCGCCGATGGTAGTGTGGGAGTTCCCATGTGAGAGTAGGACATTGCTAGGCTTCTAATTAAGAAAAACCCGTTACTAACGTAACGGGTTTTTTGCTTTCTGGCGTTTAAAAAGACCAAATCCATAGCTAGCATGGATTAATAACAACAGTAGTGTGATTTATGTCCGACAGACCCATGTGAGAATAGGACATTCTCCGCTTCTAATTAGGTCGCTCTTTGCCATCCTTGGCAACGCGACATTAGTATATCCCTACACGTCAGAAACCCGATCCGAAAGAGTCGGGTTTATTACTTTCTGGCGTTCAAAAAAGACAAAATTCGCTAACTAGCATGCACTGATAAAAAGGTAGTTTGGCTTTTAATAAGCATGCTTGTTATAAACGAAACGTTTTTTGTATTTAAGTCTTTGTAAACTTGCTACTAACGTATGTTAAATTTCATATCTTTCAGCTCAAAAGCTTATCTTATAACTGGCGATGTTTGTAATATCATATTTATTTTCAATGTAACGTGTGTATCAATGCGTAACTTGCTAAAATCTACACATTAATAAATTACTTAGTGTTGTTATGGCTATTAATTGGTTCCCTGGGCATATGCATAAAGCCCAAAAAGAAATAAAAGAAATTCTTCCACAAATAGATGTGGTCATAGAAGTGTGTGACGCTAGATTGCCGTTTAGCAGTGAAAATCCGATGATCACTGAGATCAGAGGTGATATCCCCCTTATTAAAATTCTCAATAAGTCAGATCTTGCCGATCCTGCTAAAACAAAAATTTGGCTAGAATATTTAGAGTCTCAAAAAAATGTCAAAGCAATTGCTCTAACCACAGATAACCCTTCTGTAGCGAAGACACTCCCTAGTCTTATTCGTAAATTAGTACCGAGTAAAAATGAAACGGGTAAACAGATTAACGTTGTTATCATGGGTATCCCTAACGTAGGTAAATCTACCTTATTAAATACTCTTGTTGGAAAAGCAAAAGCTAAAGTGGGTAATGAGCCTGCTGTGACTAAAGGTCAGCAGCGAATTCGTTTAGACGAAGGTCTTTACTTATATGATACCCCAGGTATGTTGTGGCCAAAAATTGTTAATGAAAACAGTGGCTATCGATTAGCGATTACCAGCGCAGTTAAAGATACCGCCTTTGACCATGAAGATATTGCTTCGTTTGCCGGTGAATATTTATTAGCGCATTACCCGCAACGATTAAAAGAACGTTATCAATTTGACGATACGCCACAAACAGAAGTAGAGTTACTTGAAGAAATAGGTCGTAGACGCGGCTGTGTTAAATCAGGGGGACGTATTGATTATCATAAAGCCGCAGCAATATTAATCAATGAGATACGTGATAATACTCTGGGTGGCATTACTTTTGAAACACCTGATATGATAGAAATTGAAACACTACATTTTATCGAACTTGAGGCTAAAAAAGTAGCGGCTAGAGAAGCTAAGAAAACTGCCCGCGGTCGCGGTCGTAAAAATAAACGTTAAGAGAGTCTATATGTCTAATACATTTCAACTTCATGCGCTATTACAACGTGACACCATTGAGTTACTTGAGTTACCACTGTCAACACTATTACTGATGAATGATAGTAATTATCCGTGGTTTGTTTTAGTACCTAGGGTCGATGATATTCAAGATATTTATCAACTTGATTGGCAGCAACAACAGCAGTTTCTCAATGAATCAAGTTTGTTAAGTGAAATCTTAATGCAGTTATTTAATGGCACAAAAATGAATGTAGCGGCATTAGGTAATATTTGTCCACAACTTCATGTCCATCACATTGTTCGCTTTACGGATGATATTGCTTGGCCGAAGCCTGTTTGGGGTGAGTTTGCAATGAAGGCTTATACAGACAGTGAATTAACCTTGTTAAAAGAAAAAGTACTTCCTGCGCTAACTAAAATTATAACGCAGGATTAATACTTTACAGGTAATTATACTTACTCGTTATAAACCGCTAAGTTAGGCAACTTGCTCTTGGCGGTTTTCTATTTGATCTAACGATTGCTTCAGATCGTCAAGTAAATCATTTACATGTTCTAAACCAACAGATATTCGAATTAAACTATCACTGATACCTGCCGCTACTCTCTCTTCTGGTGTATAAGGTGAATGAGTCATCGAAGCAGGGTGCTGAATAAGAGACTCTGCATCTCCTAGGCTTACTGCGATTGAAAATAAACTCATCCGATTTATAAACTCTTCGCCACCTTTTAAGTCTGCATTTAATTCAAAAGCGATAACTCCACCAGCCGCTTTCATTTGCGTACCAATAAATTTATAACCGTCATGCGATTTAAGGCCAGGGTAATAAACTTTAGCTATCATTGGGTGACTTTCTAAAAACTCAGCGATTGTTTGTGCATTTGAACAGTGGCGTTCCATACGCAATGGTAAGGTTTTTAATCCTCTCATAATTAACCATGCATCATGAGGGCTCATTGTTGCGCCAATATCTTTAAGTGCTGTTAATTTGATGTGTTCTATCATTTCAGCATTACTACAGATAATACCTGCTACCACATCACCATGACCATTTAGATACTTAGTTGCACTGTGAACAACGATATCCGCACCAAATTTTCCAGGTTGCTGTAAAACAGGGGTTAAGAAAGTATTGTCAACGATTGATAGAATACTGTGTTTTTTTGATATCGCTAAAATACGTGCTAAATCTAAAACTACTAAATTTGGGTTTATTGGTGTTTCTAGGAATATAACTTTAGTATTTGGTTTTATCGCTTTTTCAATATTTTCAGGCACTTTCATATCAACAAATGAAACTTCAATGCCGAATTTGGTTAGCATATGACTGATCAATGCATATGAACAGCCATACAAGGCACTAGATGAAATAATATGATCACCACATTGCAAATTAGCTAATAAGGCCCCAGAAACAGCTGCCATGCCTGTTGCTGTGGCAGCGGCATCTTCCATTTCTTCCATGGCAGCAACACGCATTTCTAATTGTCTTACTGTAGGGTTACCTAATCGTCCATAGATATATCCTTCAGCTTCACCCGCAAAACGGTCGGCGCCTTGTTTAGCGTTTTTAAAAATGAAAGTAGACGTTTGGTAAAGTGGTGTTGCTAAAGAGCCAAATTGCTCATCGTTAATACGTCCTGAATGGATTGCTTGTGTTTCAACATATTTACTATTTTTCATAAATTCTCTCTTTAATAAGCATTTCGATGAAGAAAATTAGGGGCGCACTTTGTTATTATTTATAGGTTAGCGCCGCTAATTTCTTTTATATTGATCCGTTTGTTTTTATGTTTGCAAAAACAGAGCCAGCAATATATAACGTAACTATATCAATGTTTTATGTGACTATTGGTGTGTAAGTCTATTGATTTGTAATTAAATTATTACAAATCGTTCGCTTATCAGTTATTCTGTAATATAATTAATACATTGTAATTAATCTATTACAATATGACTGTGGAACATTGAGATAAACTGATGCGAATTGAAATTAAAGTAAAAGATCGTATTGGCATAAGCCAAGAAATCTTGGCTATTTTTGCTGATAATCGTTGGAATATACGTTCTCTTGAAGTGGTTAGTCACTTTATTTATGTCCACTTTATGTCCAATGAATTAGCATTGTCTGACGTGCAAAATTCTCTGTCACACCGCGATGACATAGTTCATTGTTTATCTGTCGACTTATTACCGACACAAAGACGTGAGGCACATTTAAAAACCTTATTAGACACTATTCCAGACCCTATACTGGATATCGACCAAAATGGTATTATTGTTATTATTAATACGGCCGCTCAGTCGTTATTAAAAGATTTAGTTATAAAAATTGAGGGACAGCATATCGATCAATATATAGATCAGTCTTTTCAAGACATGCTTAATTCTTCACTGAGTAATTTTTCACTCTCATTCCTCGAACACTCTTATTTAGCTGATATCACGCCAATATTTTCAGAACATAGTTCATCAGGCGTTATTCTCACCTTACGTTCAATGAATCGCGTTGGTCAGCATATCGCATTAATACAGAGTCGAGAGCAAGCTGAATTTGATAATATTATTGGCGAGAACTCAGCTATTAGACTCTTAAAGTCTCAAACACTCAGGTTTTCAGAATTAGAATTACCGGTACTTATCAGTGGTGAAACAGGTACAGGTAAAGAGTTATTAGCTCGTGCTTTGCATAATGCCAGTCGACGTGCCGATGCGCCTTTTTTAGCGCTGAATTGTGCAGCATTACCCGAAAACTTATTAGAAAGTGAACTGTTTGGCTATGCGCCAGGTGCTTTTACTGGGGCTCAAAAAGGGGGGAAACCTGGGCTATTTGAACTGGCAGAAACAGGGACTATCTTTTTAGATGAAATTGCAGAAATGTCAGTATATTTACAAGCTAAGTTATTACGATTCTTACAGGATTATAAATATCGTCGCCTAGGTGGCACGAAAGAGTTAACGGCGAATGTGCGTATAATCAGTGCCAGTCACCAACACTTACCGCAACAGATTGAACGACAATTATTTAGAGAAGACCTATTCTATCGCCTAAATGTATTGAATTTGTCGATACCTCCACTGCGTGAACGACCCGATGATATTATTTTATTAGCGGCACACTTTATTAAAATGGCGGCGCTTCAAGTTGCACGAAAAGTACCTACTTTAACAGAGCAAGCACTTGCTGCCCTTAAGATATGTAAATGGCCAGGTAATATTCGCCAGTTACAAAATATTTTATTTAGAGCGGTAGCCCTTAATGATAGCGGTGTTATTGAAAAGTCTGATATTGATGGTGCGTTATCACAATTTTCAGCAGTCGATTTACCGATAAGTCATAATATTGCTGGTTCTGCTAGCGATGGTGAAAATTTTGCTGAGCAGCCTCAATGGTCGGACTGGAATAGTGCTCAAGAAAAATTTGAAGGCGATTTGCTTAAAACCTTGTATCCGCTTTACCCAACAACGAGAAAACTAGCAGAGCGGTTAAAGGTTTCACACAATAAAATAGCAATGAAATTACGAAAGTACGATATAAGTTAGCCTGTTAGATGTTTGCTGACTAGCCGCCAACAAACTTTACCTTAAAGCCATTGCTCTCAAGGACCTGTTTTATTTGCTCTCTTTTATCGCCTTGCACTTCGATGACTTCACCGACAACACTGCCACCGGTGCCACAGGTTTTCTTTAATTTTGTAGCAAGCTCTTTTAGCGCTTTTGCATCTAAGCCTAATCCGCTAATGGTGATGACACCTTTACCTTTTCTGCCTTTAGTTTCACGCCTAACTTTAGCAAAGCCATCACTGGCTGTTATTGTTTGGGCGTTATTGTCTTGTTTGATACGGCCACTATCTGTTGAATATACTAATGAACTATCGGCTGGTTGCTGATTGGCCGAATGCTCAGCTGTAGCACTCTCTCTACCAAATGCACCAGCAAGATCGCTAAGACTAGAAAGTTTATTTTTCATGATGTGGTACCCGAGTGTTAATTGACTGAGTGGTTAAATAAAAGATAAAAATAAAGCCACTATTAAAGTGGCTTTATTATACCTAGAAAATAAGTCTGAAAACGTTATAGTTTACAGTTTACCCTCAAGCTCTGGTAATACTTCAAATAAATCACCAACAATACCGTAATCAGCTACTTGGAAAATAGGCGCTTCGGCATCCTTGTTGATCGCAACAATGATTTTAGAATCTTTCATACCAGCTAAATGCTGTATTGCACCACTTATACCTACAGCTATGTATAGGTCAGGAGCAACAATTTTACCTGTTTGACCGACTTGCATGTCATTAGGTACAAAGCCAGCATCTACAGCGGCACGTGAAGCACCAATAGCAGCGCCAAGCTTATCTGCAATACCTTCAAGTAACTTGAAGTTATCGCCGTTTTGCATACCACGACCACCTGAAATAACGATACTTGCTGCGCCTAAGTCAGGACGTTCTGATACAGAAAGTTCATCATTTACATGCGTTGAAATTCCAGCGTCTGTTACTGAGTCTACTGTTACAATCTCAGCACTACCATCAGTGGCAACTGGGTCAAACCCCGTAGGACGAACCGTAATTATTTTTTTACTGTCTAAGCTTTGCACTGTGGCAATAGCATTACCTGCATAAATAGGACGAACAAAAGTATCACTACTTTCTACAGCAATAATATCTGATATTTGTGCAACATCTAATAAAGCGGCAACGCGAGGCATAAAGTTCTTACCTGTCGTTAAAGCTGTTGCTAAGACGTGTTCGTAATCAGCAGCAAGTTCTGTTACCAATAAGCTAATGTTTTCAGCTAACTGATGTTCATAAGCTGGATTATCAGCAACAAGTACTTTACTTACACCGTTAACTTTAGCGGCTTCTTGTGCAACACTCTGACAATTACTACCAGCAACTAATATATGAATGTCACCACCAATTGCTTGAGCTGCAGCAACTGTTTTAAGCGTGTCAGCTTTTAATGTGCTGTTATCATGTTCAGCAAATACTAAAATACTCATGAAATCACCTTCGCTTCATTTTTCAGTTTTTCAATTAATGTATCTACACCATCAACAATAATACCGGCTTTACGTGTTGCAGGTGGTACAACTTTTATTAATTTTGAACGTGGGCTTAAATCAATGCCAAAATCTGCAGCGGGTTTAACCACTAATGGTTTACGCTTTGCTTTCATGATATTAGGTAATGAAGCATAACGAGGTTCATTTAAACGCAGATCGGTAGTAACAATTGCAGGTAGGTTAAGTGATACAGTTTGTAAGCCGCTATCAACTTCACGTGTTACATTAACTTTATCGCCTTCAACTTTTACCACTGATGCGAAAGTACCTTGCGGCATACCTGTTAAGGCAGCGAGCATTTGACCTGTTTGATTATTATCACTGTCGATAGATTGCTTACCTAGAATAACCAATTGTGGCTGTTCTTCTTCAACAATCTTTTGTAAAAGTTTGGCGATATTAAGAGCGTCTAACTTCTCATCAGTTTCGATTTGAATAGCGCGGTCTGCGCCTAATGCTAAAGCCGTTCTTAATTGTTCTTGGCAAGACTTGTCACCAACGGATACCACAATAACTTCAGTGGCAACGCCAGCTTCTTTTAAACGAACCGCTTCTTCTACAGCGATTTCACAAAAAGGGTTAATTGCCATTTTTACATTAGCAAGATCAACATTTGAATTGTCTGCTTTTACGCGAACTTTGACGTTATAGTCAATTACACGTTTAATAGGTACTAATACTTTCATCGTAGCCTCTGATTGCGTTTGTTGTGTTTGTATTTATAGTGTAAAGCTAAGGTTTGATTAATTAAACTAACATTAGCAAGTATTTCTCATTATTGCTCGACAGACTAATACTAGACTACGTGAACGTCAACGTAATACGGTGCTTGTCTCGATAAATTGAGCTTAAATAGCTTTTGTCGCAATATCTTTCAATAGAAGATAGTATTTATCAACAAAATATCTATAATGAGTGATATTATCAAACAGGTGTTTGAAAATCAAACGAGTGTTTGATTTTATTTAAATGAATATTTTTTGGGGAAATTTATGGAACGCGAATCGATGGATTTTGACGTTGTTATTGTTGGTGCTGGTCCGTCTGGCTTAGCAACAGCTTGTCGTTTGATGCAGTTAGCAAAAGAAAAAGATCAAGAACTCTTAGTCTGCGTTGTTGAAAAAGGCTCAGAAGTTGGAGCACATATTTTATCGGGGGCTGTTTTTGAGCCAAGAGCGCTAAATGAATTATTCCCAGATTGGCAAGAAAAAGGCGCGCCACTGAATACAAAAGTTACCGGCGATGATCTTTATTTACTTAATAGCGAAAGCAACGCGATAAAATTACCTAACATCTCTGTACCAAAAACTATGCATAACGATGGAAACTATATTGTTAGCATGGGCAACGTATGTCGTTGGTTAGCAGAGCAAGCGGAAGAATTAGGGGTTGAAATTTTTCCTGGTTTCCCAGCACATGAAGTACTCTATAACGATGATGGTAGTGTTGCGGGTATTATTACCGGTGACATGGGTCTAGATGTTAATGGTAAAGAAAAAGATTCATTTGTTCCTGGAATGGAACTTCGCGCTAAGTATACTGTTTTTGCTGAAGGTTGCCGTGGTCACTTAGGTAAAGAGCTGATCAGTAAATTTAATTTAGATGAAGGTGTCTCTCCACAGCATTATGGTTTAGGTTTTAAAGAAATTTGGGACATTGATCCCGCTAAGCACCAAGAAGGTCTCGTAGTACATACGGCTGGTTGGCCATTAGATCAAGGCGCAACAGGTGGTGGCTATTTATACCATGCAGAAAATAATCAAGTATTTGTAGGTCTTATTGTAGATTTAAATTATAGCAACCCGCATTTAAGTCCATTTGATGAATTTCAACGTTATAAACATCATCCAAAAATTAGTCAGTACCTTGAAGGCGGTAAACGTGTTTCTTATGGAGCACGAGCGATGGCAAAGGGTGGTTTTAACTCACTACCTAAAATGACAATGCCTGGTGGTATTATAGTCGGCTGTGATGCTGGAACGATAAATTTTGCTAAAATCAAAGGTAATCACACCGCAATGAAATCGGGTATGTTAGCCGCTGAAAGTATTTTTCAAGTGATTGTTTCCGGTGATGAAGGCGGTAAAGACCTTGCTGATTATACTGAAAGGTTTAAAGACTCTTGGTTATATGACGAACTTTATAGCTCTCGCAATTTTGGCCCGGCGATGCATAAATTTGGTATGACCTTGGGTGGTGCTTACAACACCATAGATCAAAACCTATTTAATGGTAAATTACCGTTTAACCTTAAGGACGACACGCTTGACCATGACCAGCTTAAATTAGCCTCGGAGTCGGCGGTTATTAATTATCCAAAACCAGATAATAAACTAAGTTTTGATAAATTAACCTCAGTATTTTTGTCAAATACTAACCATGAAGAAGAACAACCTTGTCACTTAAGACTGACTGACGTCGATGTTCCAATTACGGTTAATTTAGCTAAGTATGCAGAGCCTGCTCAGCGTTATTGTCCGGCTGGCGTATACGAAATTGAATCGACAGAGCAGGGTGATAAATTAGTGATCAATGCACAAAACTGTATTCACTGTAAAACCTGTGATATTAAAGACCCAAGCCAAAATATAACTTGGGTGACACCAGAAGGCACCGGTGGTCCGAATTATCCAAATATGTAAGTTACTATTTGTGCGATTTTAATTATAAAAACCTGCTGATGCAGGTTTTTTTATGTTTAGGATTAAGTCGTTGTGTTGATGATAGTGATGGTTTCAGAGAGTCGGTGAGCGTTAAGTCCTTTAGTCGTCATGCTGAATTCATTTCAGTATCTGGTTTTTGTGGTTGTAAGTACAGATCCTGAAACAAGTTCAGGATGACGGTGTTGTGTTCAGGTGATTGTGCTTGTTTTAGGACGATGGCGTTGTGTTGAGGTGATTGTGCTTGTTTTAGGATGACGGTGCCTGTCTCAGAATGACAGTGATGGTATCAGGGAGTCGATGATCGTTAAGTCCTTTTGTCGTCATGCTGAATTTATTTCAGTATCTGGTTTTTGTGGTTGTAAGTACAGATCCTGAAACAAGTTCAGGATGACGGTGCTTGTGTTCAGGATGATGGCGTTGTGATAACAGTGATGACATCAGGGAGTCGTGATCGTTTAGTCCTTTTGTCGTCATGCTGAATTTATTTCAGCATCTGGTTTTTGTGGTTGTAAGTACAGATCCTGAAACAAGTTCAGGATGACGGCGCTTGTTTCAGGATGACGGTGCCTGTCTCAGGATGACGGAGTTGTGTTGATGATGATAGTGATGTTATCAGAGAGTCCTGAGCGTTTAGTCCTTTTGTCGTCATGCTGAATTCATTTCAGTATCTGGTTTTTGTTGTTACAAGTACAGATCCTGAAACAAGTTCAGGATGACGGAGTTATGTTCAGGATGACGGTGTTGTGTTCAGGATGACGGAGTTATGTTCAGGATGACGGTGTTGTGTTCAGGATGACGGTGTTGTGTTCAGGATGACGGTGTTATGTTCAGGTTGGCGCTTGACCCTGTAACAGATTTTGTGTAACTGCCAGTTTTAAATAAAGTCCTTTAAGCGGTCTTCGAATTCAATCATAAATCGATTCAAGGCCGTTTTCCAGTTTCTTATCGGCATCGTCCATTTCTTGGATGCTGCATCTATCGCAAGATAAACGACTTTCCTCGCTGAATCATCAGACGGAAATAGCTTACGTTTTTTAATCGCCTTTCGGATAACACTGTTAAGTGATTCTATCGCATTCGTTGTGTAGATAGCTTTGCGAATGTCTTGGGGGTATTTGAATAACGTATTTAGGTTTGACCAATGTGCTCGCCAAGAACGACTGATTTGTGGGTATTTATCATCCCAACGTAAGCAGAAGTTATCGAGTTCAAGTAGTGCCTCTTCTTCTGTTACTGATTGATATATTCGCTTCAAATCAGCGGTGACAGCCTTGTAATCTTTCCAGGGAACATACTTCATCGAATTACGCACCATATGAACAATACAAAGCTGAACTTGGGTTTGAGGGAATACGGTATTAATTGCCTCAGGAAACCCCTTAAGGCCATCAACACAAGCAATCAGGATGTCATTTACCCCTCTATTTTGAAGCTCTGTCAGTACATTCAACCAGAACTTAGCTCCTTCGTTTTCCGATATCCACATACCCAACAGCTCTTTATGGCCTTCGATATTCACACCTAAAGCCAGATAAATAGCTTTATTGATAACGTGTTTATCTTGTCTGATTTTTACAACCAAACAGTCGAGATAAACAATAGGATAGACTGAATCTAATGGTCTAGCTTGCCATTCAATGACTTGCTCTATCACGGCATTGGTGACACGAGATATCAATGTGGGTGAAATGTCAGCATCATACATTTCTTTGAACGTATCAACGATTTCCCTCGTTGTCATGCCTTTAGCATACAGGTACAAGATTTTATCGTCCATTGACGTAAATCGCGTTTGGTTCTTTTTGACTAATTTGGGTTCAAAGCTTCCTTCTCTATCGCGTGGGGTTTCAAGCTCAACTTGACCGTCTTCGGTGCGAATAGATTTCGAGGAGTAGCCATTTCGGCTATTGTTCGTGCTGGATTGCTCATGAAGTGCATAACCAAGATGTTCTTCAAGCTCAGCATTTAAAGCGGCTTCAACGGTTATCTTTGTTAATATTCTACGAAAGTCGGTTAAGTCTTGCTCGGACTTAATACCTTTAGCTGCTTGTTTAGCAAATACTTCTAATTCTTTCTTATTCATAGTCTGCCTATCCTAAACCCTATATGGGTATTAATGATAGGCAGTTACACAGATTTTGTTACAGGGTCTGGCGCTTTGTTCACTATGACGTTGCTCTTTGGGAGCAACGGAATTACTTTGTCTGTATCAAATCAAATTCACTCAGTGCAGTGATACTTTGCTGTAACTTCGACTCTAGTTGATCTAACTTCTTTAAGCTTTTACAAAACTGCGCAGCTTTTAATTTAACTTCTTGTGCGCGGGGTTCAATGTCAAGCTGCAAATCCTTTTCCATACCTTTGATACGTTGGTCAAAGGTTTCTACGCGCTGTTCACTACTGCTTGCTTCGTTGGTGGTCATTGCTTCACCAACGGCCATTAAAATAGTGCCAATTGATTCGGTTACGATACTTTCAATTTCTTGTTCAAAGGCGCCAGCAAAAATTTCATCAAAATCAGCAAAATCTTGCGAAGCAATATAATAATTAGTATCGCTATGGTTAAAACGTTCTCTTAAACGGTATTGCATCTCATCGAAGCGCTCTTGAATTTTTTGATGTGAGGCGCTATTTTCACCCGTTAAACCCGCAATAACTTTGTTTACTGCTTTTAAATCAATATCAACACCTTCAATCGCTATCGCCACTATTTCAGGGATTTGTTTACGAATGCCTTGGCTGTATTGCGTGAGTAATTGTCTTTGTTCTTCATTGAGGGCTATCTCACGCCCACGAATAAATAATTGTTGATCATTATTAATCTGAACGTAGGTTTGGCTTTCTTTCAAAATACGTACATGAGAAGGGTTGATTACCACACCATGATTAAAGTTTATATCGCATTGCTGTGCTGAAGCTGTACCAGCAATTAAGCTCGTTGCAATTAAAGCAAGAGTATTAATTTTCATCGTTTTCCTAATGTAACTAAAATGATATTGATGGAAAATGTTCAGTAATATTCTATGTATTAACGATAGGATTAAAATGAATTTTTCTTTCTTTATAATTCACCTTAGTTGGTCCATATTCACGGCGAGATCTATCTTGGAAGTCGCCAACAATCATTTGTACACCGTGATAAAGTTTCTCTGTTGCTTCTATATAGACACTTGCCATATAGGTTTGTATTTGCTCTTCAAAAGCTTCTTTTTCGTTAAGGATCTCACCTACGCGATGAGCATGAAACTTATAAGTAGAAACCAGTTTACTGAGCATCTCAGGGTTTACTTTATCGCTAGGCAACTTTTTGAGTTTATTAACGGCTAATTGTAATTCTGTTGATTTATCAGAATCAACTTTTAATTTAAATTCAATGTCTTCTAACTGTTCTTTCATTAGATCCACTTTTTTGGAAAAGCTTATAATGGTGCTGCTTCCTGCTGTTGCGCCTACAATACCGGCATGAACAGATTTTCCCGCTTTTATGTAACCAGCGATAAGCTTACCATTAGCTTTTTCTTCAGTGCCTAACCAAAGTGTCTCTTCAACATCAATAATGCTGTGCATCATTTGGTTTTCAATACGTAAGGAGTGACAAGATATTTCAGCATATTGAGCATATTTTGCGAAAATATCACCTTTAGCAGATATATAAGCACTCATTTTAATATTATCGAGAGATTGACCTTCAACGTCTTGTTTTTTACCAATAATGCCACTACCAATAGTAATGTCACCACCAGCTTCTAAGGTTGCTGACTCAACAAAACCACCAATTGTGATATCGCCGGTTGCCGTTACTTTCATACCCTCACAAATATCACCATCAATAATAACACTGCCTTCAAATTTGATATGCCCAGTACTGATATCAACATTTTTTATGCGATAAACCGGATCAACTTCCATGCCGTTATCAATAATTCTTGGTAAGCCGACCAGTGTCGAGATTAAGACTTTATCATTCTTAGGGCTTATTGTTGTACCTTCGCCAGCGGTTAGCGTGATGTCATCTCCTGGTAAAGGATCTAGGGCAGAGCCAGTCACAGTAAAACCTTTAACACCTTCGGTAAGCATAATTTTTTTCGCGAGCGGATCGCCAACTTTCACACAAATTATGTCACCTAAATCGCGCATATCGACACTTCCATCTTCGCGATCTTTAGGACGTAAAATTCTATCTTGGGCGCTTTGCACTAACCATTTTATTTTTGAATTTTTACCATTAATGGCAATTTTACCGTGGGCAATTTCGCCGGTAATTATAGAGCCAGCAGGTTCTTTCGCGGCTTGATGAGCAAGTTTTAATAATTGCTCTTTGGTAAAACCTTTGCTAACACCAGCTTCTTGAGCAGAGTTGAGAATGGCCTTAGCGGTTAAATGTTTACCACCAAGCGCTGTTGAAATCTCAGCTGTTGCAGACATTTCATCTTTATCAATGGTAATTGAAATAGTCGCGTCTCTGCGCTCAAGCACTTGATAACTAATTTCTCGGCCAGATTTATTCGTTTGAAGGGGTTTTAGGACACTATTAAGTTCGGCGATGGCATTTTTTATATTACCATTATCAACATATAAATCTTTAAATTCAGAATTTTCTATTAGTTCATGGACGCTGGCTTCTGTTACCTGTGTATCATCTTTAACCGGTTGCAAAACAAGGTCAATATTATTTTTTTTATTTGTTACTAAGCTTGCTTGAGTCACGCTAGATTTACTCCAATATTACCACTTAAAATATCGATTAAATGTAGTTTTCCTGGTGAATTTTAATGAAAGAGCCAGTATTTACTTTTGAATAATCAATTTTATATTCTTTGTTATCTAATGCTTGTATAAAAATTAATGTTTTATTCTCTCCAAAAACGTCTGTTGCACTAACATCAACAACATCTTGATAGGCTTTCTTAGCGTCAGCTTTCTTATTTGGAACTTCACCTTTGTAAATACCTATACCACGGTTACTTACAATCACTACAGGGTGACCGCCATTTATAATCAATAAATCAAATTTTCTCATCTTATGGATAATGGTATTACGACCACTCGTGATGAAGTTTTTTTCTATCAAAATATGCTCCTATTTCTACTAAAACGTCTAGCAATATTAGTTACCCAAATAACGAATATGCAGCTTTATAATTCTATTCTAGTTTATTCTGCCTATAAATATATAAAGATTTGATTTATGGCGCAATAAAAATGACATTTCTTTCAATATTATTATAGTTAATACCTAACGTTAACATGCATACAACATATTAAGGCTATATATTAAAAATAAAGTGGTGTTTGACTACTCTCAATTAATAACCGTCTTATTAAATCAAGAGATCTTGCTGCTACCGTACGTTGAAAGTTTTCCCTATTTGCCTTTATACAAAAATATTTGGTGTGTATTTTATCTTTATTACCCCAAGCTATCCAAACTGAGCCAACGGGTTTTTCTTTACTGCCACCCGTTGGGCCAGCTATACCTGAAACGGCAATAACTAAATCAGCTCCTGCTATGGCTAATGCACCTTCTGCCATCGCTATTACTGTCTGTTCACTAACCGCGCCATGTTGTTCAAGTATATTTTCATTAACATGCAATAGTTTGCTTTTCATATTATTTGAGTAAGTTACAAAGCCAGCCTCAAACGAAGATGATGACCCTGAAACTTTGGTTATTTCGCTGGCGATTAAACCGCCGGTACAAGACTCTGCTGTTGTTATTTTAAGATTTTTTTGTTGGCATAACTGCAATACTAGTTCGGCTAAAGAATAAGGTTTATCTTTAATCTCTTCAATGATGTGATCATTTAATAAGGTTTTAATTTTTTGAATAAGATCGATTTTTATTGATAAATGCTCATTTTTTTCAACGGTTAACTTTAATTCTATTAATGGCGAAGATGCACGAAAACCGACTTCAACTTCTTTAGGCCAATCGGGAAAGTTTTTTACCAACATTGACTGAAGGGTTGACTCGCCAATACCAAATAATTGTAAGCGAGTAATATCCATTTCCGCAGTGAAGTTAGATTGTGAGGCCAATTCAGGAATGATTACTTCATCAAGCATTATGTTAAGTTCACTAGGGACCCCCGGCGTACAAAAAATTTGGCAATCATTCAGTGTTAAGGAAAAACCTACTGCGCTGCCTACTCGGTTGGCAATAATATTACAATTTTCCGGCAGCAGGGCTTGCTTTAAATTAGCCTTACCTAAATGAGCATTACGTTGTTCACACCAGGTTTTTAGGTGGGCCAATGCTATAGGATGTTGCTTTAAAAAGCGTTGTGACGCCATCGCTAATGCTTGCGCGGTTAAATCATCTGTTGTTGGACCAAGCCCGCCATTAATAATTAATACATCGGCATCTTTTGTTAAGTGTTCTATTTCCTTTGCAAGTAAATCAAGATCGTCAGCTAAGGTCACTTTTCGACTAATTTTTATGCCAATGGCTTTACATTGTTGAGCGATCATTGCTGAATTACTGTCGACAATATCTCCCGTCATCAATTCATTGCCAGTAAGAAGTAAGTGCACGTTAGCGATGGTCATTTATAAATCCTGTTAATAGGTAAAAATTACCGTTAGGTTACTGTAAAAGTTGAATTGTTGTTAGTTATTAAGAGCAGGAAAGGTCATTTAAAAAAGTAAAATAAAATTTAAACCTTTTCAATGCCATTGTGTACTTAACCATTATAGTCATTAAAATAGTTAATAAAACTCAAGGAAATTTCATGAAACAGTCATTTAAGAAACAACTTACTTTAGCCACAATTTTATCACTTGCTAGTATTAGCACCGTATATGCAGAGGTTAAAGATACCATTGAAAAATCATTTGTTGTTAATGAACAAACAAGTTTACGTTTAGCTAATATAAATGGTGGTGTTGATATTCAAGGTTGGAGTAACGATGAAATTAGAATAACAGCAACAGTGACCGCGGAAAATCAAACTGATAGAGACCGTATAAACCTTGATTTTTCTGAAAGTTCTAGTGGCGTTAGTGTTGAAACTATATACCAAAAACAATCATCTTGGGGGCATAATAATAGCTCTGGCAAAGTTGATTATATTGTAATGGTTCCGTTTGGCGCGGCATTAACCGATATTGAATTAGTAAACGGTTCATTGGTGATTGATAAAGTACGAGGTGACATAAAAGCGAATACAGTCAATGGTACTATTAGTGTGCAAGGCTTAGCTGCAAACCTTGAATTAAATTCAGTTAATGGCAGTATTAATGCGACCTACCAGCAAGTTGGTAACAACATCGACAGCGTGGAGCTAACAACGGTCAACGGCAGTATTAAACTTTATATGCCTGGTGAGCTCAATGCCACGATTAATGCCGAAACCATGCACGGTAGTATCGACACGGCATTTGGGCTTTCAAGTGAGAAAAAAATGTTTAGTGGTCGTCACTTATCTGGGACAGTCGGCAGCGGCGATATTACGATTAATTTAGAAAGTGTCAATGGCAGCATTAAGGTATTAAAAAACTAATTTTTAATAAAACGTCAAGCGCTTTATTTAACCACAACAATCAATGTTGTGGTTTTTTTTATTTGGTTGTCGGTGAAAATAATGCACAATAGTATTTATATCTGACAGAGTTATTAAGGCGTGTTTTAAGTGAGTGAACAATATAACCGAGCATTATTAGCCGGCCGTTGGTATCGTATGGAAATGAACGACGTCGGTCACCAACTTGTTGAGTATGCTGAGCTTTGCCTTGATGGTAGTTTTGAATTTTCTTTTGTTGAACAAACGTCTCAGGGCGAAATTGTTAGCCAAATTATTGAGTTAGGCGATTGGGGATTAGTGGGAGATATTCACTTTACTATCACACAAGAAGAAGTTGTTGACGGTGAGCATTATCGAGCCGATTTAAATGATGAAAATAACTATCAGGCTTATAAAGTTTTAGCCTTAGACAGTCAAATTTTCAAATATCAGCACATTGTTAGTAATGAAGTGTTTATCCTGCGCCGAGTTGTTGATAAAATCGGTCATTGTTAAATTCAGTTATTCTTCAAAAATAAGAAAAATTACCCTTTTACCTAATATGTAGTTGAGAAAAAATGAAAAATATAAAGGCAGCAAGTTTAATTACTGCGATAAAAACCCCTTACAACGCACAGGGTGAAATTGACCTTGTTACTTATGACAAGCTGGTTGCAAAGCAAATAGCGGCGGGTGTTGACGGTATTGTTGTCGGTGGTACTACAGGTGAAGGACACTTATTAAGTTGGGAAGAGCATTTAATGTTAATCGCTCATACCGTTCATCAATATAGTGACAAACTTATTATTGTTGGTAATACCGGTAGTAATAATACCCGAGAGGCAATTAAAGCCACACAAAATGGGTTTGCCATGGGTATGGATGCAGCATTGCAAATTAATCCTTATTACGGGCGAACCTCAATGGCGGGTGTTGCAGCGCATTTTAACAAAGTCTTAGATATTGGTCCTGCGTTTATCTATAACGTACCAGGAAGAACGGGCCAAGACCTTACGCCTGATTTGATCGAACCTTTGTCAAAGCATAAAAACTTTATTGGTGTGAAAGAATGTGGCGGCAATGACCGTATTGCTTATTATGAAAAACAAGGTATTGCTTGTTGGTCAGGTAATGATGATGAATGTTATGTTGGTCGCCACCAATTTGGCTCTCACGGTGTTATTTCTGTAACCTCGAATCTAGTACCGGGCCTAATGAGAACATTAATGGACAGTGAAGATGACGAACTAAATGAACGTTTACAAAGCCTGATGAAATGGTTGTTTTGTGAGCCTAACCCTATTGCCATAAATACCACGTTAATGATGACAGGTGCCGTTCAAGCTAACTTTAGATTACCTTATTTAGCGTTGACACTAGAGCAACGTCAAATCGGTTTTGATCTGTTAGCTAAACTTGATGCGGCTGAAATTGTTGGTGATAAATTAGCTCTGCTTAATGATAGTGATTTTAATTACTGTTCATAAACAACACTTAGCCAAGAGCATTTAATGAGGGCATTAAATGTTCAGGCACTTTAAACGACCTCTGCTCTGCGGTTAGCGGGCAAATAAAATTAAGTGCCACGGCGCACAGCTGTAAGTTAATACTTTCTTCAATGCTGGCGTCGCCAACTTCCCCGTGTAATCTATCGCCAACCACCGGCATATTAATACTTGCAGCATGACTTCTTATTTGGTGTTTTCTCCCCGTATCAATAATAACTTGCACCAACGAGGTGTTATTTTTTTCATTATAAGCAAGATGGCTAAAATGGCTGCTGGCGCTTTTACCATCGACATCACAGGTTAATGTGTCAGGTTGTGGTCGTAAACGATGATCGCCGTGAATAATAATATGATAAATTTTCTCTAAGTCATGTTTTTCAAACATCGCACTTAATGCGCGCGCTGCTTTTTTACTATGGGCAATTAGAATTAATCCGGTGGCTGCTCTATCTAAACGGTGAACAATAAATGCGGGGCGCTCAGGGGATAAATGTGTTTGAGCCCAACGGGCAATCGTGCAGTGATCACTCCACTTTGAACCTTGAGATAACATACCGTAAGGTTTATACCATACGCTATAATCAACATCGTCATTAATTAATAACGCTTCATTAGGCTGTTGGCTTAATACTTGTTCGTCATAATAAAAGTGTAGGGTATCGGTTACTTGTAATGGCTTTTTGATGCGTCGCAAACGCTGTGTGCTTTTACCACGGGTTAACCATAACGCACCTCGTTGAATAGCCTGTTTTAATTGAGCATTACTTAATGAGCATGCTTGGTTAAGTTCGCCAATAATGCTGCTATTTTCTGTATTAACATCGATATGAAGCTCAAATTTATGCAAGGCTATATTCAAGGTGAGTGATTCGTTGGTAAGTTATATCGCTAGTTTACCAAAAATAATCGCTAACTGAATTGGTATTATGTTTTTCATCAGATAAAATAGCGAATTAATGCCTACAAAGATAAGATGAAAAATAATGAACCGTGATTTAGCCCTATTTCCACAAGACAATGTTGGTGATGCCTTATGGCAAATGATGATTGATGGTGATGATTTAAACCAAGCCCGTGAAATTGAGTTTTCAGTGATATTTCCTAACGAAGAAGCCGCTTTGAAATTTGGTCAGTTACTTTTAGAAAACAATCAAAAACTCTCTTTTTGTCCTTATGAAGGCAATGATGATTTTCCTTGGGAAATTACCGCTTATCCTTTTGTTGGCGCCAGTTATGAAAATATTAGTTCCTACCAAAATTTATTGATTTCAAGCGCTGAGCCGTTAGGTGGTCAATATGACGGGTTTTATTGCGCCGCTGTTTAATTTAGCGCTCTTATATTAATAAAAGTGCAGATCCATTGACTATTACCCAGATGCTGAAGGCTATTTAGCATTAATAAGGCAGCTTTATGCTTGATATAACACAGTTTAACCTATTAAAAAAAAGCAGTGCAAAGTCATTTAACGATCAAAAAGCATTGATTAAAAAAGTGATGGCGGGCCGTGAAATGAAATGTGAAACTTGCGGCAGTATACTGCGTTTAATTGTCCCTGAAGATAAAAGTACTCCGGGTGTTTATTGTGGCAAAGGCTGTACCGATATCTGTTTAGACTTTATTTAAGCGATAAAGTAAATTTAACTCACTGGAGCAGAGCGACAATTTTCTTTTATTAATTTATTATTTTCTACCGGTATTTATACGGTCGCTTCAGTTTCTAAGATTGCTTGCCGATCAGGGAGTATTGAAGCACCAATGCCAGTAAAGACTTATTACCAAGCGTATTCAATAGTTTGATATTCACAGGTGGCTAAAACCTTATTGATTCATCGACCATAACCACTTTTAATTTATCGAGTGCATCACAAGGTGCTCGATTGATAAAGGGCATGATTTGTCTTCAGCAATATAAATTGAAGGTTGCTGAGCAATAAGCCAAGCTTTTTCGCAGTAAGTTGATGGTTGTATTGTCAGATAATAGTCTTGTCAGATAGCAAAGACGTTTTTGTAGTTTTCAACTGAATGAGCTGGAGTAACACGCCTGTCACAAGGATTTTGTGAGTCATCAAGGTTAACTGGATATGATCAATCTCTTCGGTGATTTTATTAATAAATCGGGATTCTCAGAAAAAGAGGGTGAATAGACTTGGCGTTGTCAACGATTTCTTATGCTTTTACCGGTAAAGAAAAAATAGTTAAAGTAAAAAGTGCTTATCATGGCGCTTATGATTATGCTGAGGTCAGTTAGATCGCAGCACCGATAAACTCAAAAGAGAATATATACATGAGTGCCTTTTCAACAAAAACTGAAAACAGCGGACAAAATGAAGTCTTTATTTGTGATGCAATTAGAACACCCATTGGCCGTTATGGCGGCTCGCTAGCGACTATAAGGGCTGATGACCTAGCCGCCTTACCCTTAAAAGCATTAATGGCACGAAATCCAACTCTAGATTTTAGCCAAGTAGACGATGTTATTTTAGGTTGTGCTAACCAAGCAGGGGAAGACAACCGTAATATTGCTCGTATGGCAACGTTATTAGCCGGCTTACCTTACCAAGTTCCCGCAACAACGCTAAACCGTTTATGCGGCTCAGGGTTGAATGCTGTCGGCATTGCTATGCAAGCGATTAAGTCAGGTGAAGCTGAAATGATTATTGCCGGTGGTGTTGAAAGTATGACTCGCGCGCCTTTTGTGATCGGCAAAGCGGAAAGTAATTTTTCGCGTACTCAAGAAATGTTTGATACGACTATGGGCTGGCGCTTTGTTAACAAAGCACTCGATAGCGCTTATGGTACTGAAAGTATGCCACAAACAGCAGAAAACCTTGCCGAAGAGTTTAACATTAGCCGAGCAGACCAAGACAAGTTTGCTTTTGCTAGCCAGCAAAAAGCGGCGAGTGCCCAACAAGCTGGATTTTTTGCCGAAGAAATAATGCCTGTCAGTGTTATAAAAGGTAAAGAAGAGCCGATTATTTTCTCTCAAGATGAGCATCTTCGCCTAACAAGCTTAGAAAAAATGTTAGCACTCAAACCTTTTGTTCATGCCAAAGGCAGTATTACCGCGGGTAATGCCTCAGGGATTAATGATGGCGCTGCCGCAATATTATTGGCGTCAAGTCAATCGGTACAAAAAAACAACTTAACCCCGATAGCTAAAGTGCTAGGTATGGCTGTCACTGGTGTACCGCCACGTATTATGGGGATTGGCCCAGTACCGGCAACACAAAAACTATTAAAACGTTTAAACTTATCGCTTGAAGATATCGACCTTATTGAACTGAACGAAGCTTTTGCAGTACAAGCTTTAGCTTGTATTCGAGAATTAGGTTTACAAGATGACGATCCGCGTATTAACCCACAAGGTGGCGCTATTGCCTTGGGGCATCCTTTGGGCATGAGTGGTGCGCGTTTAATAACGTCTGCGGCTCGACAGCTACAACGTACCAACAAGCGTTATGCACTGTGTACTATGTGCATAGGTGTCGGCCAAGGCATAGCCTTAATTATTGAGAGAGTTTAAGTCATTTAAAAGCCGAATAGCTGAAAAAGGGCGTAGGGTATACTCCCTTTTTTGTCTGTGCTAACAAATAGCGATCACTAGTTTAGCGATATTATCTCGAGCTAAATGATAACTTATTTTCTATTTTTAAGTAGATAGTGATTTTTACCAAAGGTTTATACCAAAGGTTTATACAAAGAAGATGACAGCAATGACCCGATCCCATTTACTTTTATTTTTACTTACTGCCTGTGGCTTTATGGTGAGTATTTTTTTTAAGCCTTATCCGCTGAGCTGGTTAGTAAAAATTTTGCCGATATTAGTGTTATTGCATTTTTCATGGCAAAACAGTAGAGGTACTAAAGAACGCGCTAATAAGTTATTTATGATCGGTTTGGTTTTCTCTATTTTTGGCGATTTCTTTTTAGATTATGACCGAGTTAATTGGTTTGTACTCGGTTTAGCGGCTTTCTTAGTAGCTCATCTTTTTTACATCTTTAGCTTAAAGCCCTTAGTAGCCAAGCCTATTATCAGTAAACGTTTACCACTTATTGGGCTCTATTGTATCTATGGCGTTGGCGTGTTTTTGGTCATATACGCTGGCTTAGGCGAGTTATTTATCCCTGTATTGGTTTATATGACCATACTGCTATTAATGGGGATCACCACCTTACTTTCACAAAAAGCTAATATTTGGCTAATTATCGGCGGGCTCAGTTTTATTCTTTCTGATTCATTAATTGGGCTTAATCAGTTTTATCATCAAATACCTTATGCCAGTGTTTGGATCATGATTAGCTATTACTTCGCCCAACTGGCATTAGTTAACGGCATGTTTACTCAGGATAATAATTTAGCGTAGTTGTGGTTAACTATCGCCTAACTTATCGACAATAAAGTCGATAAAGCATTTCACTTTAGCTGGCATATTTTTTCTGCTGGGATAAACCAAGTAAACACCAATGTTTATTGGCATAAAGTCTTCAAACAAGGGCACTAATTTCCCTGTTGCCACTTCTTCACGTAAATTAAATAATGGCATACGAATAATACCTTGTCCTGCTAAGCATAACGAAATCATCATTTCTGAGTTATTACATGATACTCGACTGGTTACATGTGTTTGCGTTACTTGGCCATTCTGGGAGCTGTACTGCCAAGTTTCGGGCGTTTTTAAGTTACGGTAACTGATCATGTGATGATCGACCAATTCATCGGGATGTTTAGGTCGACCATATTGTGTTAAATACTCAGGAGAAGCGAGTGTTAAGCTAGTTGAGTTCATAAAACGTCGGCTAATTAAGCTTGAGTCTTCAAGTTGCATAGCGGCTCTTATCACAATATCAAAGCCATCAGCAATCAAATCAACTTTATGATCGTTTAAGTCGATATCTAAGGTTACTTTCGGATACTTAGCCATAAATTCAGCGAGGATCGGCCGAATACGAGAAACACCTATACCAATAGGACAGCTTAACTTTAATCGACCTTGCGGTATTTGCTGACGTCCAGAAAGGCTATTTTCAACGTGTAAAGCATCTTCAATGATCTGTTGGCATTGCTGATAATAGACTTCGCCTTCCGATGTTAAACTTAAAGTTCGGGTCGTGCGGTGTAGCAAGCGGACGCCTAAACGGGTTTCTAGCTTACTAACCTCCTTGCTGATATAAGACGTAGAGTGCTGCATTTTTTCAGCGGCATTGACAAAACTTTTGCTTTGCACAACTTGGACAAAAACAGCTATACCATCAAGTAAGTTACTTTGACTTTGTGAAGAAGAAAATAGTGTATTAGCTTTCATATGGAAATAATGTATCTGTAAGTAAGTTATTAATCTTATATAGGAAACAAATTACACTATCTTCACTGAAATACCTATTGTTACCTTTTCTTACCTTTGGAGTTTATATGAAAATTATCGCTTTTGCTGCCAGTAGTAGTCGTCAATCTATTAATAAACAGTTAGTGAGCTATGCCGCTAGTCTCGTTGAGAATGCACAAGTTGAAGTACTCGATATTAATGATTATGAAATGCCTTTATATAGTGCTGATAGAGAAGCTGAACTCGGTAAACCGCAGTTAGCACAAGACTTTCTTGATAAAATAGCCACTGCAGATGCTTTGGTCATAGGTTTTGCCGAGCATAATGGTTCTTATACGGCCGCCTATAAAAACTTATTTGACTGGAGCTCTCGCACGCTACAAAAAGTCTATCAGCATAAACCTATGGTTTTATTAGCGACGTCACCAGGACCTGGTGGAGCTGCAACTGTTCTTGCCGCCGCTGTAGGATCGGCACCCTTTTTTGATGGCGAGGTAAAAGCCCATTTATCTATACCTAGTTTTTATGACAATTTTGATGCCGACAAAGGACAGTTAAAAAAGGGTGAGTTAGCTGAAAAGCTCGCTTCAGCTATGGCTATGCTCAGCCAATAATTTTGCTAATATCTGGTATTGTTCTTGATCAGGTATGCCAAAACGCAAAGCATTTTTTTCGTCGCACAAGCGCACGTAAAGTCCTTGGCAACAGAATTTTTGATAAAGTTCTGTAGCTTGGGGATGAAAGAGAGTTTTAAATAAACCACACCCAGTGATGGTTATGCTTGGGTCATCGCTTTTATTTTGGTTAGGTAAAAAAGTTTTCGCTAATAACGCT
The DNA here is from genome assembly GCF_014077325.1 of Colwellia sp. BRX8-5. NCBI lineage: Bacteria > Pseudomonadati > Pseudomonadota > Gammaproteobacteria > Alteromonadales > Colwelliaceae > Colwellia > Colwellia sp. BRX8-5. The sequence continues at coordinate 15,841 of NZ_JACGVR010000038.1, read as the reverse complement.
TCTAACTTTATTGATAAAGCGATTAACTGCTGTCGTTGTGCTACTTGCCAGACTTTATTCTTTAAGGCTTGCTCAGTAATAAATTGAGCCGGGCCATTAACTTCCCAAGGTGAAGATAACTGCTGTAGTTTATTTATCCAAGAAGGGTGTGCACTTACAAAGCCGATTCTGATCCCCGCTAAGCCAAAAAATTTACCAATTGAACGTAACACAAAAAGATGTTTATTAGCCGTTAAGTGGATCAGCGATTGACTCGGTGTTATGACATCCATAAAAGCTTCATCAACAATTAACCAACCTGACAATGATTCAAGCGTCGTTAACAGTGTGGTTAATGTTTGCTGTTGCTGTAATTCACCGGTTGGATTATTAGGGTTAATCACCACAACAATCGCGTAGCGAGATAGCGCTTCGCAAGTGGGTAACTGCTGATAATTTTTTATGGTAAAACCAGCATCATGCCATGCTCGTTCATGCTCTTTATAGCCCACTTCCGGTAACCATACCTCTAACCCGTTTGCTGGCTGATTGATATGATTAAGATAGAGTGCAGGTAAACGAGCAATAACCGCTTGGCTGCCGCTCGTTACGCTAATATTCTGTGTACCATAATAATTTTTAGCCGCAGATAGCATTGCTTGGTTTGGCTGTGGTAACTGTTGCCAGATATTTGTAGGAATAGTGGGGATCGGGTAATTAATTGGGCTAATACCTGTTGACAAGTCTAGCCATTTTTCGAAAGGAATTTGATAGTGTTGGGCAACTTCATTGAGCTGACCACCGTGTACTAACAGGGGCGAACTTTCATTAGCTTTATTGTCCATCACAAATTTACACTATAAAAATAATGCAGGAATTGATAGCAAAAATAAGTAAAAATCAAAATAATAACCGCTTTATTGACCAGGTTTATACTACGAAAAATATCATTTTTAACAACGCTATTACCGCAACCTAATGGTATCGACGTTACTGCCTTGCCATGATAAGTCGCTGTTCCACCCAGCGTGAAGTTTAGAACGCTGGCGCCCGTCGCCATTACCCAACCGCCATTTAGGCTTTTATAATGCTGGCCTTGTCGATAACCATTATGTAGCGCACTGATCATTTTTGAGTAAGACAAATTTGTTTGGCAAGCATAAAGTAATGCGGTAATTTTTGCACTTGGCCAACCGAGTAAGTCGTCCATGCGGGCAGCACACCAACCAAAATTGATAAAACGTTGATTTTTATAGCCCCACATTGCATCTAATGTATTGGCGAGTCGATGTAAAATCACCAGTGGAATACCACCAATAATAAACCAAAAGAAACTAGCAACAGCCGCGTCATGACCATTTTCTAGGACAGACTCAACGGTTGCACGGGAAATTTCTTGTTCGGATAGGTCTGCTGTATTTCGGCTAACTAAATAACCACAAAAATATCGTGCGGTGGCTAAGTCATTTTTATTAAGGGGATTAAATATTTGTAAAGCATGTAATTTTAGACTTTTTAAACCGATAGCGAAATAAAGGACTAAGGCATCTAAGCACCAAAAAAACAGCTGGTTTTGGTGGAAGTAATAATAAAGAATAGGTAAAGGTAAACATAAGATAAGCCACGATAAAATCCCCAATAATCGAGGCAAAAATATGGAGGTTGTTTTCGGTGTCGCATGCTGAAAGTTAAAGGTATGCTCTATTACGGTACTTAACCAACCAAAGCCTACTAAAGGATTAAATCGTTTTACTTCGCCGAGCCAACGATCTAGTAGGTATGCCATCACCATGATCACTGAGCTTGTCATCGCGGCATTATCACTGCTGAAGGTTTAGTGATGTCGTGTGTAGCTATAAGGGTAAATACTTTAGTTTTACACTGGTAGGCAAGCTGAAAAATGCAGCCATTATCAAAGGCTTTTTGTTGACTGTTAATTGCTTGTTTATCAGAAAAATTTTCAACAAACAAAGATAAAAAACAGCGTAATATATCGCCGTGACTAACCACAAGAATACTCTTAATCGCTATGTTGTTGGGCTTAGTGGTCGTTTTATCTTGTGGCGTTTTTTGATCATCACTAGTATTAGCAATCTCAATTAATGCTTGTTGAAAGCGAAGTGCGCAGTCAATACCCGATTCTCCACTCGGCGGTGCGGAGGCGTTTACTTGATGAAAAATAGCATGGAAGTTTTTTTCTAATTTAACTTCGTCAATAACTTTTCCTTGCCAGAGGCCAAAATCTCGCTCGATTAAGGCCGGCGCAAAGTTAAGTGGACAATCTACTGTCACCTGACAAATTTCAGCGGTACTTTTTGCTCTTGGTAATGTTGAGCTTACAATAAGGTCTATCTTGTGATCAACTAGTTGCCTAGCAATTCCATCAGCTTGTCGATAGCCTTTATGGGTTAAAGGGCTATCTAACTGTCCTTGAAACTTCCCTATTTTATTCCACTGTGTTTCGCCGTGGCGCGTAAGATAAAAATTAATAACCGTCATTTATGCTAATACTTACTCATGCATTGATAATATTACAAAATATTTTAGCATAGCTTGATGACGGAATTAGAGAACTTATTGATTAAAAGAAGCTAACTCTAAGGTCACTTGGTCAATGCCACTCTTTTGGATCCGTTGGCTTATTTCAGCTTCTTTACTACTGAGTAAAGAGATACCTTCGATGATCATATCGTAAGCTTTCCATTGACTTGTTTGTCTGTCTTGGCGCATTTGAAAAGTAATGTTAATTTCAGGCGCATTGGCATTACGAATAACTGAATTAACACCAACAATTCTAGCGCCATTTGTTGATTTATGAGATTCAAATGCAACGTCTTGTTGTTTATATTGTTTTAACGCTATTGCGTAAGTTCTTACTAAGTAACTGCGCATAGAAACAACAAATTTTTCACGCTGTTCTGGGGTCATCGTTCTCAAATTTCTACCTAAAACCTTGAATGCGGCGTATTTGTAATCTATTGATGGCATTAACTCTTCTTCAACAATATCACGCATCAGTTCAGGGAATTTTTTCAGTGACTCTTGATCTTTAGCAATACGAGAAAACAAACGTTCTCCTGTTTCAGCAATTACTGTGTATGGAGAGTTTTCAATACTGTAGGCATTGCTGGAAAAGCTTGCCAATGAAGTCATGAATAAGAGAGTAAATATTGCCATTAAGTGTTTCATGTTTTTGTCCGTATTTGAGAGAGCGTATTAAGTGCTGAGTTCATTGTTAATTCATTAGGGGTATTTTACATACCGACCATGCGGTATGTAAATACTTTATTGATATTTTTTATTACTATTTGCTATATCGGCTGTGAAAAGCCAAGGAGATAAGTGAAAAGAGTGGCGTTAATGACTTCTAAGATTTCTAATATAGTTGCACAGTTCTTTGATGACTTTTTCAAAGAGGTCTTTGTTTTTAGAACTTTTACTTAAACTAGAAGAACCATGAAAAGTTGAGACAATAAAATAGGCAACTTGGCTAAAATCAATGTCGTCACGAAGCTGGTTAGCGACACGTTGTAAGTTAATGGCGATAAGTTGATTGAGTTGTTGCTGCATGTTTAAAATACGTAAGCGAAAGCCTTCATCTACGCCAGACATCTCTTGGCAAAGGTTGTTTAAAGGACAACCACAAACAATCTCGTCACAAGATGAGTTGGTATACATAGCGGTAAAAAAGTCGCACAAACCTTCAATAGGATCATCTACCTCTACTGCTGGCTGCCATAACTCTAAAAACATGGGTGTATAAATTTCTTCAAAAACAGCGTAGCCCAGCTCCATTTTATTTTTAAAATGATGATACAAGGCACCTTTTGAAACTTCACAGCGCACTAAAATACAAGATAAGCTTGTTGCGATGAAACCCTTTTTATGAATTTCATCTGCACTTATTTCTAGTATTTTTTGACGAGTTAGCTCTGCGTCTCTCATATTCACGACTTAATTAACTATTAATGATAATTCATTCTAACCGACCGGTGGGTAGGTTGTAAACCCAGCTTTTTTATTGATGAAATATTTGAAGTTGAATAAGAATGTTTTGTGTCATTAAATCATTATTATTTTCACCATAACTATGACAACAAATTTCTTTAGTCTTATGCAAGTTGGTCGTGAAATATTTATTACACTATTAAGGTCCTTTGCTATGCTTGTAGATAATACTCTAGATCTTATCTATGACATTTTTCGTCATTTGAACTATTGAAATAATCACTCTAAGGAAACCAATGAAACATAATCTCATTACCTCAAGTATTAGTGCTTTGTTTCTTATCACTACTGCTACAGCAACATCGAACGCTGCAGCCAATGATAAAGAAGTTGTCGCCAATGATTTTGTTGAAATATTTGAAAAATTGGGTGGGAAACATCCTGGCTATAGAAAAGCACATGCTAAAGGTTTGTGTGCATCAGGTACTTTTGTACCAACACCCAATCAACATTTTACTGGAGCTGCTTTGTTATCGAACGGCGAACTACCGGTATCTATTCGATTTTCCGTTGGCGGTTCAAATCCCAATAGTGATGAAAAAGCGGCTGGCACACGCGGCATGGGCATGCAAATAAAGTTACCTGATGGCTCTTTTCACACTTTTACTGGTAATAACTTTCCGGTGTTTGCCGGTAAAAATCCAGAAGTTTTTCATGGTTTTTTATCGACCTTACTTCCTGATGAAAATGGTAAAACTGATCCCGCTAAAACCATGGCATATATTCAGCAACATCCGAGTGTTCAAGCTAATGCTATGTGGAATAAAACAGCTAAAACAGCCGCTTCATTTGCCAACACTGAGTTCTTTGGTTTGCACACTTTTTACTTTGACCAACCTAATCAACAGAAAACTAAATTTCGCTGGACCATTGAGCCTAATTTAGGGGTTAAAACATTAGAAAAAGCTGAGGCTGCTAAAATGCCTACTGAGTTTTTAGCAGATACCTTTGCGCAACAGCTTAAAAATGAAACGGTTAGTTTTAACATTATGGCAAGTTTAGGTGAAGCACAAGACAGTGATATTGACCCATCACAACAATGGCCAAGTGAGCGTCCTCAAGTAATGCTAGGCACAGTGACCGTTAATACCAGTGGCAGCGATGCATGTAAAAATACTAATTTTGATCCTAATATGATGTCTGCAGGCTTTACGCCAAGTGATGATCCGGTATTAAGAATGCGCTCACCAGCTTATGCTATATCTTTTGGCAAAAGGTTGAGTGGTCAATAAGTGACTCGCTAGTAGGTATAAATCAGCATTGCTTTTATGAAATGGGGGTCAGTAAAACTGACCCCCATGTGTCATTGATTTGACAATACATGGTTAGCAAAGGGCAGTTTTTTCTTGTTTTTATGGTGAATGTTAACAAGTTTAATAATTAATCGCTTCTGGTAAAGTCTTTATGCAGAACAGCTTTATTTACTGTTTACTTCAAACATTATTTTTAGCCATCTTAAGTCTTTAGGCCCAAGACACGCTTTTTTGTGCAGAGATGGCGTTTGATAAACCTCCTTGTAAACATGACAAATAGCGACCTCAGTTAGTTCTCGCCATCTTTCTCCATCAAGTTCAGGAATACTGCCATCAGCTAAATTGGCGTCAGTTATCGGGTCATGCTGCAATTCTGTGGTACGTAGTGTCAACTCTAATTCTTGTAATATAGGATTAATAACCTGCAGTGTACTTGCATCGGCAAATTCTTTTGTAATATGTGCATCAGCTTCTTCTATAGATTTATTCAGCTGATGTTGGGAAAGTTTCTCTCCCGTAGGACGCAAGCCGTACTTGTTAATTATACCGCCAACACTGGGTAACAATGCTTTTGCCGCAATACCTACGCCCAATAATGGATTTACCACAGCGGCCAAACCACCCACTAATAGCATGCTATATGTGAGTTTTTTATCTAGCGCGTCAATTTGATCAGCCAAAGACTCAATACTGTTTGGATTACTTGCGCTTTTATTTCTTACCATTTCTTCTGCTGATTGGCGCATATAATCTTTAAGCATTTCTTCTGAATGTTGATTGGGAAAGTGAAAAACACGCCTTTTAGGCAGGTTGTTAATTTCTGGAACAGCATTCGGGAGACACCGCATGGTGTGTAAGGCAAATTTATATTCTGATAGTTGGAAAGGTATAACAAAATAGTGTTTTTCGTCATACTGGATATCGTTATATTTGTCTGACTTCTCTGCGGAAATAAATACGGGTAAGCCATTCACTTTTTCTTTAACAATGGAATAATTAGCCGCTAACTCTTCTGTAGCTTTGTCTGCAACTGAGCGAACGACATTGAGTCCTTTTTTAAAAAAATTTTGCATAAGTTTTGCAATTTCCTTGGCATGTTGTCAGTAACACGATAATGTTTTTTACTATAAGAGTACTAATACCCAATATTTTAGCTTCAGCATAATAATTATTGGCGTTTTGCGCGACAGTAACATTTTTTATATTGGCAAGGTTTCAAAGGCTAGGGAAATTAAAAATATAAGTGTACGCCTTCCTGTTGGCTGTTACTGCTTAGAATACGTTAATTATCTCCAGTTATCAATTTGGCTTAGGTCTGATTGAACCGCTAGAAAATAAGGACTTTCTTTAACTTTTTATCCTGAAAAGTTAACAGTAATTGCGCTTTATTGGGCAGATAAAAATCAAAAAGCAGTGCTAATTAGCACTGCTTTTGTTGTTAATGATAAACATCAAACATCAAACATCAAACATCTCAAATCTTAAGGTGATGTCGAGGCAATATTTACCCGTTTATTGTGTGCCAGTATTAATAAGATAAGTGAGATAACACCGACCACAGCCCCGATTAATTTGCCATATTCACTGGGTAAATTTAAGCCTATTCCTGCCGTCATAATATAAGAGACACTAACACTAGTACCAACAATGGCAGGTAAACTGACAATCCAATGGAAAGTGCCACGGTCAAACAAAAATTTAGTGGCTAGCCATAATACGCTGGTAGAAAGTAGCATGTTTGAAAAAGCAAAATAACGCCATATTATTGAAAAATCTAATTTTGTCATAAAATAAGCAATAATCAAAATAGGCACGGCTAACAAGAGTCGGTTGCGTAAACTTTGTGGGATATTAAATGCATCCACTAAGGTTAGACGCAAGGACCGAAAAGCGGTATCTCCAGAAGTGATAGGGAATATCGCAACGGCTATAATAGCCATAATGCCACCGAGTGCGCCAAGGTAGCTGTTTGCTATATGGTTAACCACTAAGCCAGGACCGCCTTGGTCAAGCAATGCTTTAAGCTCTGAGTAACCTTCAGGAAATGCTGCTATGCCAGCTAAGGCCCAAACACAACCTACAATGCCTTCGCACATCATCGCGCCATAATAGACTGGGCGTACATATTTTTCATTGGTTAAACAACGCGCGATAATCGGTGCTTGTGTCGAATGGAAACCACTAATTGCGCCACAGGTAATTGTTATAAATAATAATGGCCAGACAGGGAGACCGTCAGCATTAGGCTCTAAAAAGTCATGATTGTAATGGTCTGAGTTAAAATACCCCAAAAAATCACCAGCGACAGGTAAGTGTGGCGCATTCATAAGTAATGATACCGCGATAAGCGAGGTCATCACTATCATGAGTAAACCAAAAAGGGGGTAGAGCTTGGTTATTATCTTATCTATGGGTAACAGTGTTGCCAGTAAATAGTAGCCTAAAATAACTAAAACCCAAAAGGTATTACCGGCTAAAAATGTGCCTTCAAAATAACTTAAATTACTTAATAATCCGGCAGGACTCATGATAAAGACAACACCAACAAAAAACAGTAGCATGGTGGTGAATATCAACATTATCCCTTTAAAGTAAACGTTGTAATAGTGGCCTGCAATTTCAGGCAAACTTTTACCATCTTCTTTAATACTCATGACCCCAGAAAAGTAATCATGTACTGCGCCACCTAAAATATTACCAAGTACAATCCAAATAAGTGCAACCGGTCCATAGAGTGCACCAAGGATAGGACCAAAAATAGGACCTACCCCAGCAATATTTAAAAACTGAATAAGAAAGGCTTTAACCGGGTGGATGGCAACGTAATCAACCCCTTCTTCAAAACGTACTTGAGGTGTTTTGATGGTTTCATCAATGCCCGCTTGTTTTTCAATGAAAGGGCTATAAAACTTATAACCCAATATTAATAGAGTGATACAGATAAAAAAGATAATCATGATTGTTTATTACTCCGTTCTAGTGAATAGATCTATTCAGGGGGAGCACAGATTTGTGCAAGCGAATATTTGCTAAGTATTACCTATATATACTGAGTATCAAAGGAGAATTTATGTTTATTCCCCGCTTTATTTAGCGCTGGGCAATACTTTATTATCTCTGTTTGGTTTGATTTTTTTTGCTTTACATCAAATTTACAAAGTCATACACAGTATGAAAAATTATTTTGGCGATATATTGATTTTATATTAGGTGAGCAGCGTCGATAAAATGCATACATTCAATGCAGCAGTGATTGACTTTAACGGATATCAACTTTCCAACTAAAGCCGATAATACACAGAATTAATAACGTAAAGCGACCTTACTATAGCTTATAAATTAGACATTACAGTCGTCTAAGCTAGCAGGCGACTGTATTATTTTAGGTGGTAACTTGATTATTGATCAAAGCTAAATAAAGTCACTCGCTGGCCGATGAGTTATTTAGTAAGGACTCGATACTTCAGTTTTTAACGCTTCTAATAAATCATGAATTTCAGCTTTTAATTCTTTGTCGACAATTTTATTACAGCTGATTTTTGCTTTTTCTAAGTTTTCAATCGCCTGTTCTTTTTCACCGAGTTCAACTTGAAGTGATGCAACGGAGAAGCCAATTGATGAACGAAAATCTTTTGAATTAATCTCTTCTGCTTTAAGTAATGCTTTCTCGTAAATTGAAATAGCTAAGGGTAAATCGTCGGTAAAGTCAGCCAGTGTTTCCCACTGTACAGGATGGTCTTTATCGGTATTTTCATTATCATCACAGAGTTGTTTTAATTCACTGTAGCAATTGTCAAAGTTGATTTGATTTCTTTCCTGAGCAGCAAGCATTAACTCTCCAGCCAAAGCAAATACGCGCTTGTAGATTTTTGTATTCATGGTTTTTAGTACTCTTAAGTTGTTTGAGGTCTAGGTGCTAGCGGTTGACTTACAAGGTTTATTCTTGATTTGTGGTTTTTGATGCTATCAAGCCTTATTGTGTCATTATTGAAACCTAAATGGGCTGTTTGATATTTTAACACCAGTTTTAACTTTAGACTAGTTTAGACCTGAAAATTGAAGAGTTATGACTCAGTAATAAACCTAATCACTTTTTAATGGAAGTCAGTCGATAACAACGTTTTGCTTGAACTCACTCAATGGCAATCTTGTGGCGGGTAATCAATTCTTGCTAAAGAACTAAACGCGAATTAATTCATCATTAATTCGCGTTACTATTATTTTATCGATTAAGCGTTAATTATGCGCTTAATCCCAATCATCATAGTAATCTTGAGTGAACCTTCTCAGTTGTCGTTCTTCTTGCAGCTGTTCAATTTTTTTCTTGGCTAAATAGTTACGTTTGTTACTGTGTCTTGATTTTTTTACATCGCTAGGTGAGGTATGTAACTCAAATTCAGCAATGTTATTGTCACTATCGTTATCATTATCATCATCATTGTTATTATCATCTCCTTCGTTTGAAGATAGATCATAGTTAAAACTTATTTCATCAGAAGCTGATAACTCATAATTAGAATTGATATTCATTGTTATATCACCAAAGGATACTCAAGTAAAAACAGCATAATCTACGCTTTTTGCTAACAAGAAAAGTAAAATATTTTTACGTTAACGATAAATCATTTTTACTGAAAATATTTTGAATTTACTGTGCTAGTTCGCTATAAATTGCATCTGTTTTTCACGTTACTGGGGGCTCATAATAGCGGGGGCTTCTGGTTCATCTTTTCTCAGTAAATTTTTAATATCAATAATTCGTTCTTCATTCTCATTTTCTTTATGAAAGGCAATAAATAATTCACGTTCAAAAATAGGCAGGGCATTGATTTTAAATAACTTACCTTGCTCGATAAAAGGTTTCGCTAGCATGTCTGGTAGGTAGGCACTCCCGCCACATTGCAGCATTAAATCAAGTGCAATACGCGCTGTACTCGTTCTAATTGCAGGAATTGATATGTCAGAAAATTCTTTAGCATGCCAGTGAGTAAAGCTAGTTCCCCAATCAATCATAATATAACGTTGTAAGTCTGCGGGGCTTGTTACTTTGTTATTAAAAGTTGTCACGGGAATTAAATTAAACATATGTAAAGATTCAATCTTTAGCTCTTCTACTTTTGGGGGATCAAATAGAATCGCAACATCTAAAGTACGCTCAAGTAATTGTCTGGTTAATTGCTCTCGCGATAATATTTCAGCGATTAAACTGATTTGTGGTTCATTGCTATATATCTTTGAAATGGCATCATGTATATAAACATCCCAAGTATTAGGTGTGCCGGCAATATAAATGTGCGCAACTTTTTCAGTGCTTATGGCAATATCTTGTTTTGCCATTCGAAGGGTATTGATCATAAGCTCCGCGTAGGGGACAAGCTTTTCTCCTGCGGGTGTTAATTGAATATTATTTCTGGTGCGCTGAAACAAGGTCACATTAAAGTATTTCTCTAACTGACGAACTCTAGTACTAACCGCCGCTTGGGTCAGATATAGGTTTTCTGCCGCTTTACCAAAGTGACGACAATCCTTAACTTCTAAGAAGGTTTTAATTAACTCAATATCCATACTGCAATCTCTTATCGATACGATAATTATTATTTGTTTTACAGCCTTGCTTGTTAGCCGCATAATCCGCTAAAACCTATACCCTGTCAATAGAGGCGCAAATGACTTTAATACATGGATTTATTGCTGCAACACAATTTTACGATGATGTACATTTTCCACGTGGTTTCAGAAAATCTGGAGATTTCAATATCGCCGAAGCAGAATTATTAACACAGGTAGGCAAACGTTTACAGATGTTAGAAAAAGCTATTTGTTCGCCAGAAAATGAAGTTGAAATACAGTTTGTAAACATGTGTGAATCACAACTTGAAGGTCAAACTAAAGTTGAACTGTTGTGGAAAAAATACATAAAAATAACCAGGCATAAGTCGTTTCACTGTTTAAATGGCAGCATATTTACTCAAGCAGCAGCCAGTTAGTCGATAAAATAATTAATATGCAGTAGATTTAAGGATAAACTTACCGATAAGTTTATCCTCTTCTTAACGAATTCTCAGTTGAAACTTTTAAAATTATCCTATTTGTCCTCAGGTAATAACGTCGGCTTAGTTTTGCGCTGAAATGTTAGCCAATTTACCCAACCAAAAGCCATACACAGTACCCATATAAAATAATCAATCAGCAGTAGTTCGTTTCTTTCTATACCGACTTTGCGGATCAGTGTTGACCATTTTAAAAAACCATAGCCTTCTTTAAATTTAAATATTTTATCATCCTGCTTCGCCCATAAATAATTATACTCAAAGCAAAAGTCATGCAAAATAACTGGGATGAGTAATAACCCTGTTGGCGAGAAGAAAAGCCAGACTATTGCCGGGTACGAACTACCATCAAAAATAAAGCCTTTCGGAATTATAACGATTCTTTTGTTAGGTAAGGTATAATGCCAATCTTCGATAAGTTGCCATTGCCGCTTCTTAAAAAGTAATCGCCAAAATTTGGAATAAAATGAAAACTTTTGCGTTTTTATAGCAAAAGGCTGTAACTTTGGCATTTTCATTAGTTTTCTAGTTTAATGATTAGAGAATAATGCGATTCTATAGTTAAATAACCCATAAAATAAAACGCAAAATTTTACTTAGTTTGATTCAAAAAATTTGTTGAAATCTTTATTAGGAAATTAAATGTCCCTAGAACTACTCCCTACTTATATTGAAAAAATCGAAGAACTATTAGCCAACGATCTTCAATTAAATGAATTAGCTGCTGAAATTGAAGATACGCTCATGCCAGAGCACGTAGCAATTCTTTTAGAAGCTTTTCCTATCAAACCTCGATTAAGTCTTTGGGCGTTGTTGAGCGCAGATTATCAACAAAATATTTTTCTAGAGATGAAAAATGAATCTCGGCAGATGTTATTAAATGCAATGGATGACGATGCCTGTTTTCCTTTATTTGATAAATTAGATGCCAACAGTTTAATAGAACTTACTGAAGATTTAAGCGATCGCTTCATTGAATATGCTGTCACAAAAATGACAGCTAAACAAAGAGAGTATTTAAAAAAGGCTCAAGATTATTCTGAAGATGAAGTAGGGCGCTGGCAAAGCTTTGACGAAAAAAGAATTTCGCAAAAATTGAAAGTAGCAGCAGCAAAGAAAGTGTGTGCAAAAAATTTATTACCATTAACTGAAGTTATTTATGTTGTTGATAATAATGCCCAATTACTTGGTGAGATCCCCATCAATAAACTGTTGCTTTTAGATGGGGATACTCCCTTAGCCAGTGTAGAGTATCAAGATGTTCAAGTTTTAGAAGCCAGTAAAGATATAGATGAATCAATTGACGAAGTGATCCTTTCTGGAAAATCAGCATTACCTATCGTTGATGAAAATGGTCATTTAACCGGCCGTTTAGATTTGCACTCTGCTTATAGATACAAAGACCAGCATAAAGATAATCAATTAATGCAATCGGCTGGTTTGAGTGATGAAGAAGATTTATTTGCCAGTGTTTGGTTAAGTAGTAAAAACCGAGCGATTTGGCTGGGTATTAACCTAGTGACTGCATTTTTAGCTTCTTGGTTTATTGGTTTATTTGAAGCGACCTTACAACAAGTTGTTGCACTTGCCGTGCTTATGCCGGTGGTTGCATCGATGGGCGGTATTTCCGGTAGTCAAACGTTAACCTTGATTATACGTGGTTTAGCGTTAGGGCAAATTAGTGATGCTAATAGGCAGGCTATCGTTAAAAAAGAGCTTAAAGTTGGCGCAATTAATGGCATGTTATGGGCGACGGTCATCGGCATCATCACTTTTTACTGGTTTGAAAATCCAATGCTATCAGTCACCATTTGTATCGCTATTTTAGGTAATATTTTAGTTGCTTCGTTATCAGGGGTTTGGATACCTTGGATATTAAATAAATTTAACATCGACCCAGCATTATCTGGAGCTGTTATTTTAACAACCGTAACAGATATATTTGGTTTTATAGCCTTTCTTGGCTGCGGTACCTTATTACTGCTTTAGAAAAATCAGCTTAATTAACGTTTTTATTGTTATTTTAGCGATAAAAATAGTGGCTATTCTCAGCGCTGAAAAGAATAATGTTGCTGCTTCTTGCAGACCAATTTAATTTTTTAAGCCGCTGGGAATTATTTTATTGTTAACAAATAATCGATTTAAATAATCTATTTTAAATGTAACCTCTTGTTTTTAATGGGTTTGTTGTTTTTTTTATTCTCTCCCCGTCACGCTTTAATCTTCCAGTACTCACACTCATTATATCAAGGGTTAGCTATTTTCCTTGTTTAACAAAAAAAATTGATTAGTTAAACGAAAATATTTTGCTTTTCAATTCTCAAATAGTGGAACATTATCCATCCAGAATCTAATTATGATTTTTTTGAAGGCAAAAAATGAATATTGATACATACGAAAGTACTGGCATAGGTAGCAATTTGAATTTCAATCCTGGTATCTCCGGATTCGAAGTAACGAGTGGCTCTGCAAATAAAAAAGAAATTAGCAATATCGCCAAACAGAAATATCTGGTTAAAGAAAGATTAGATATTTTAAATGAAAAAAGGTTCCTTGACCGTCAACTTAATTCATTAAGTGACTATTGGGATATGTAAGTAATTTTAATGTAAAGAGAATATTTATGAAAAAAACAATTTTAGCTATCGCTTTATTAGCCCTAACTTCAAGCATAGCGCACAGTGAAGAAGCAGAACCTGCTTTAATGGATGCACCTAGTGACTACGTATCAAGTCTTTTAAGTCAATGTAAAGAATACGCTATTGAAGATGAAATAGCAGAAACTGATATGAAAACTTATTTATTAAATTGTATCAATGATGAATTAAAAGAAGGCGATTACAAAGCAATAAAGGTTTTACCTAAAGACGAGTAATCGTTTTGTATTACCAGCTTGTCTAAGTCACTCAAATTATTTAGACCACTTAATATAAGTGGTTTTTATAATTTGAGTTCACTTACTTCACTTCATCTATTCGTAAATAAACACAGCTATTCATTATTCTCAACAAACTTCCCCCTCATTTTTTGTTCTAAAACTCTACCAGTATTGCCATTTTAAAAATCATATACAAAATAATCTGCCATTATTCATTTAAGCCATTTTTCCTGGGAAAATCACAGTTTAGTCCAATGTTGTAGAGCCCATAAATTTGTCTAAACAAGTAAAATTTGCTCAGTGATTTATCCTAATAAATTTTAATCGTTATTTTTTCAACTATTGACGTAAAATATTCTATAATAACGACTTTATAATTATATAAATCGCCGTCTAATCATTTTATTTGATTAAACGTATCGAAATATAGCGCTTTATTATTTAATGAGCTAGCTATACACACGATATTACTTATTACCTCACTTTTTAACCTTAAATAAAGGTGAGCACTACAGGACTTATTATGAAAGTTGCTATCTTATCTAGAAACAAAAATCTTTACTCTACGCGCCGTTTAAAAGAAGCCGGCGAAGCTATGGGACATGAAGTTGATATTATCGATACATTACACTGTTATATGGATATCACGAGTACTCGTTCAGCTGTGCGTTACAAGGGTAAAGAATTGCCAAAGTATGATGCAATTATTCCTCGTATTGGCGCCTCTGTAACTTTTTACGGCACGGCTGTGGCAAGACAATTTGAAATGATGGGTACCTTCAATATTAATGAGTCCGTCGCTATCAGCCGCTCACGCGATAAATTACGGTCATTACAGTTGCTATCGCGTAAAGGTTTGGGTTTACCGCGAACGGGTTTTGCAAACAAGCCTGATAATGCCAAAGATTTAATTAAAAATGTTGGCGGCGCGCCGGTGGTTATTAAATTGCTCGAAGGCACGCAGGGCATAGGTGTAGTCTTAGCCGATACCGCTAAATCGGCTGAAGCCATCATCGAAGCATTCATGGGCTTAAAAGCGAACATCTTAGTACAAGAATTTGTTAAAGAAGCCGGTGGTGCTGATATTCGCTGTTTAGTGATTGGCGGTAAAGTGGTTGCGGCGATGAAACGTCAAGGCGCTGAAGGTGAGTTTCGTTCTAATTTACATCGCGGCGGCTCTGCTACTGTAGTTAAATTATCGAAAGAAGAGCGTGACACAGCAGTTAAAGCGGCAAAGGCGATGGGCTTGAACATGTGTGGCGTCGATTTACTGCGTTCACAAAATGGTCCTATGGTCATGGAAGTTAATTCATCTCCTGGCCTTGAAGGTATTGAAAAAGCGACGGGCAAAAATGTTGCTGGGATGGTGTTTGAGTTTTTAGAAAAAAATGCAAAACCTCATGACACCAAAACACGTGGCAAAGGATAATTAAAGAGAGTTTTATGGACATATTACGTATAGGTGAGTTCGAAATTTTACCTGGAGAGCAGCGCAAAATAGAGTTGCCGGTTGCTAAGTTATATACCGATGCCGACGTTTCTTTGCCTGTTCATATTATTCGCGCTAAAAAACCGGGGCCCACTATTTTTTTGAGTGCGGCGGTACATGGCGACGAATTAAATGGTATTGAAATTATTCGACGCTTGATCCACGAAAAGAAACTTAAAATAAC
>NZ_JACGVR010000028.1:0-51417 GCF_014077325.1 Colwellia sp. BRX8-5 | reverse complement strand
GATGTAGATAACTTATCAAAACAGCTCTTTCGTGGTTCGTTTTGACTGAACCCCTTGGAACTGGAGCGCATTCTAGACATTTCTCGCTGGGCGTCAACCCTTTTTTGTAATAACTTTGAAATAAATGCTTATTCGCTCGATTAACGTACAAACTGTATTTTTATTGTGGTTTAATCAAACAACTAATGCCTTTTGCTCACAAAGCTGGTGCTACAGATAGTTAATTACTGCTGTTATTTATCTTTCTAGTTATCAACCGTATTAAAGTCTTCATCTTTGTCATCACCGACGACATCTTCTAATTTTAACTTATTAACAGAGCGGATAGTCGTAAACGGCCCCGAGCAAGCATAGAAGCCAAATACGATAAGTAAAACATTCTCTGGGCTAGAAGCGATAATGACAAAGGCGAGTACAATGAGCAAAACCACAAAAAAATTAACTTTCCCCTTCCAATCGACTTCTTTAAAACTGTTGTAACGAAAGTTACTGACCATCAATAATCCTGCAAGCATAGTAATAATGCCAACAACAATGCCATAGTCTTGGCCATTTATTTGATATTCTGCACCAACCCAGACCAAACTGGCAATAACTGCCGCGGCCGCGGGGCTTGCTAAACCTTGGAAAAAGCGTGCATCAGCAATACCAACCTGCGTATTAAAACGTGCTAAACGAAGTGCTGCACAGGCAACAAAGACAAAAGCGGCTAACCAACCAAATTTTCCGTAACTCGATAACGCCCAATTATAAGCGACAAGTCCGGGGGCTATACCAAAAGAGACCATATCAGCCATACTGTCATATTCGGCACCAAATTCACTTTGTGTATTTGTCATCCGAGCAACGCGCCCATCTAAACCATCAAATATCATGGCAATGAATATTGCTACAGCTGCACTAATAAAATGACCATTCATTGAGGAAACTATGGCAAAAAAACCAGAAAAAAGTCCTGCGGTTGTTAATAGGTTAGGTAATAGGTAAATACCTTTCGAAGGAGTACTGGTATTTGTTTTTTTATCATTCATTATTGTTACAACGCTTGTTTAAAAATATATAGGTATAGTTAATCAAATCTAACATAAAAAACTATCATGGGTATATTAGAGAGTAATAGCATAATAATTCCTCGTTATAATTTGTAAAGTCCCAATTGTATTGTTATATAAAGTATTAGGATTTTTTTTTCTATAGTTAATAGGTGACCAATGAGTTTTCGTATTCTGTTATTTGGGCTGATATTTTATTTTGGCTTTTGTTCGGCGAGTGAACTAATGGTCTATCGTTGGGTAGATGAAAACAATGTTGTTCATTTTAGTCAGCATCAACCTGTTGGTGATGAGTACACCCAATTTTTAGTGTCTAATCAGTCAAGTGTAACTAGTCGCGCAGACATTATTACCAACCCGCTAGTTTCTGATGACGATGTGATCTCTCAACAAAATCAAGATAACCTCACGGCGACTATAAACAGACCTGAAAAATGTCTAGAGGCACAAGAAAATATTGCCATGTTAATGGCTTTTGATAAGGTCCAATATACGGATGAAAAAGGTAGTAAACAGATATTAACAAAAACAGAGAAACAACAGCAATTAGCGATAAACCAAAAACGCACAGAAGTTTACTGTGCGTCTTTAAGTGAAATGCCATGATACAAATTAGTTAGTGCGTAAAAACTAATTCACCGTCACTGACTTCAATACTTATCTCTGCCTTGTTTTTAAAGGCTCCTGACAATATTTTCTGAGCTAATGGGTTTTCAATTTTTTGTCTAATTACCCTTTTCAACGGTCTTGCTCCAAATAGGGGATCAAATCCAGCCAAAGAAATCAGCGCAAGTGCTTCTTGGCTAATTGATAGCTTAATATCTTGGTCTGCTAAACGATCTCTTAGACCGTCAATTTGTATTGCTGCTATTTTTTCTATCTGTTGTGATATTAATGGATGAAAAACAACTGTTTCATCAATGCGATTAATAAACTCAGGCTTAAAATGTAAACTCACTTCTGACATTACCTTAGATTTCATTTCTTCATACTGACCGTCATCAGCAAATTTTTGAATGTGATCAGAGCCAATATTAGAAGTCATAATGATAACAGTGTTTTTAAAATCAACAGTTCGCCCTTGACCATCCGTTAAACGTCCATCATCGAGCACTTGTAATAATATATTAAAAACATCACTGTGCGCTTTTTCAATTTCATCAAGAAGAATAACAGAATAAGGTTTGCGTCGAACAGCTTCAGTTAAATAGCCCCCTTCTTCATACCCTACATATCCGGGAGGAGCCCCCACTAACCGAGAAACTGAATGTTTCTCCATAAATTCAGACATATCGACACGAATAAGTGCATCTTCACTGTCAAAAAGATAATGGGCTAATGCTTTCGTAAGTTCGGTTTTACCCACACCAGTAGGACCTAAAAATAAAAACGATCCTATCGGCTGGCTTGGATCGGCAAGCCCAGCTCTTGAACGTCGGATAGCATTCGAAACACTGATAACCGCTTCGTTTTGTCCTATAACTCGCTGATGCAAGTTATCCTCCATTTGCAGTAACTTATCGCATTCTTCTTCAAGCATCTTAGAAACAGGAATACCCGTTGCTCGACTTAATACATCAGCAATTTCAACTTCAGTGACTTTATTTTTTAATAACGTCATTTCTTGCATTTCTGCTTGGCTTGCTAAGTCGAGTTGTTTTTCTAATTCCGGTATTTTGCCATATTGTAATTCTGACATTTGGTTAAGATCGCCCAATCGTCGGGCAGCCTCTAAGTCAAGCCGAGCTTGTTCTAAATCTGTTTTAATAGCCTGTGTACCATGTAAAGCAGCCTTTTCAGTTTTCCAAATCTCGTCTAACTCATCAAAATTAGTCTGACAAACGCTAAGATCCAATGAGATCAGTCCTAAACGTTTTTTAGAAGCCTCATCTGAATCTTTCTCTAATGCCCGTTGTTCTAATTTCAGTTGAATGATACGCCGCTCTAATCGGTCTAAGTCTTCAGGCTTAGAATCTATTTGCATACGAATACTAGAAGCCGCTTCATCTATAAGATCAATCGCTTTATCAGGTAATTGTCTATCACTGATATAACGATGTGACAAAGTAGCAGCGGCGACTATGGCTGGATCGGTAATATCAACACTGTGATGAAGTTCGTAACGCTCTTTTAAACCGCGCAATATGGCAATCGTATCTTCAACACTAGGCTCTTCGATTAATATTTTTTGAAAACGACGCTCTAAGGCTGCATCCTTTTCAATATATTGACGATATTCGTCCAATGTTGTCGCGCCGACACAATGTAAATCACCACGGGCAAGTGCTGGTTTTAACATATTTCCAGCATCCATCGCGCCATCAGATTTACCTGCACCGACCATAGTATGAAGTTCATCAATAAATAAAATGACTTGCCCTTCTTCTTTGGCTAGCTCACTCAATACCGCCTTTAAACGTTCTTCAAATTCACCACGATATTTAGCGCCAGCAACCAAAGCACCCATATCCAATGACAATACCCGCTTACCTTTTAACCCTTCAGGAACTTCATGATTAATGATACGTTGTGCTAACCCTTCGGCGATGGCTGTTTTACCAACACCTGGCTGACCAATTAATACCGGATTATTTTTCGTACGACGTTGTAAAACTTGTATCGTGCGACGTATTTCATCATCTCGGCCAATAACGGGATCTAGTTTGCCCTGCTCGGCAAGCTCTGTTAGGTTCACCGTATATTTATCAAGTGCTTGTCGAACATCTTCAGCATTAGGCTCATCAACTTTTTGACCGCCACGCACATGTAATATTGCATCTTGAACACGTTGTTCACTTGCCCCAAGCGACTTTAATATTTGGCCTAGTTTTCCTTTGTCTTCAATAGCGGCAAGGATAAAAACATCAGAAGATATATACTTATCACCCATTTTTTGTGCGAACTTATCGCAGAGGTTAAGTAAGTTCCCCATAGCAGAAGAAAGTTGTACGTCGCCACCCGATCCAGAAACTTGCGCAAGTTGCTCTATAACCGTCTCGACTTGTGATCGCAGTGAAAGAACATTAATTCCTGCACTTTTCAATAAGGGTATAATGCTACTCGCGTTCTGATTTAATAGCGCTAACATGATATGCACGGGTTCTATAAATTGATGATCCCGACCTAATGCTATTGACTGTGCGTCTGAAATAGCGACTTGAAATGCTTGGGTTAATCTGTCTAAACGCATGAGGCTCTCCTGCCTAACAAAGAAAAATATTCTTTTATACCTTATAGATAAGGATATAATTGAAATTTTTCAAGGAACAAAATGAAAAGCTTTTGATTTGAAATAAGATTTAGTTTGTTTTTTAAACTTATTTTCGACAAATGATGGAAACCATTCGTCCGGTAATGGTATCTCGTCGATAAGAGTAATACTGCTGTTCATTAGAATAGGTACAATGGTTTAAATGATGAACCTTATTAATACCGAGCGTATTTAGTTGGATTCTTGCTATCATTGCTAAATTGGCTAGGTATTTACCTTTATGTTTTTCCAGCGCTAATGGTTCATTTATAGCAGTGAAAGCCGATACAAATTTTTCTGACTGACTTTCAAAGGCACACTTTACTTCTTGCCCTACTTCAAAAGCATATTCGCCAATACAAGGCCCCAACCAAGCAATGATATTTTCATTGTCTGTTTTCATATTATTGACGGTATTGGTAATAATATTTTTAGCTAAGGGTTTCCAACCACCATGGATCGCAGCAATTTCACTGCCGTCTATCGCAGTTAATAATATCGGTAAACAATCAGCGGTCATCACGGCTAAAGCAATATTCTTTTGCCGAGTGATTATCGCATCAGCCGCTAAAGGCGTTTTTGAATAAGATTCTATGGTCACAACTTTATTACCATGAACTTGTTCAAGCCATTGAATTTTTGTATTAAGCGGTAAGTATGCGAGTAAGGAAGCTCTATTTTTGTTGACATTAACCAAGTCATCACCAACATGTTCGCCCAAGTTAAATTGGCCGTATGCTGAAGAATAGCTATGATTAGAGGATAACGATTTTTTTTGAGGATGGAGTCTTGTCGAAGTAAAAGCCAGTACATTTAGTACTGGCCATTCTATATTGTAGAGACTGTTATAAATAGTCGTCTGTTGCGTTGATTTTCGAATCTTCACGCAAAACATTTGTTAAATTAACCATATCCTCTGGAATAGGTGCATGCCAAGTCATTTCTTCACCCGTTATAGGGTGAAATAATGACAACATTGCCGCATGTAATGCTTGGCGCTTAAAACTACGCAATAAATCCCGCAAATCTTCTGTCGCATTTTTAGGAGGACGAGGACGACCACCGTAATTAGGATCTCCAATCAATGGATGGGTTATATGCGCCATATGAACACGAATTTGATGTGTACGACCCGTTTCAAGACGTAATCTTAAACGTGTGTGTAAACGGAATTTTTCCATTACACGATAATGCGTTACCGATGGACGTCCAAAAGGACTAACAGCCATGTGTGTTCTTTTGGTTGAATGGCGACCTATAGGTTCATCAACCATACCACCAGCTGTCATTAGACCATTAGCAATCGCTTCATACTCACGCGTTATTTCACGCTCTTGTATAGCATCGACTAAGTTTGTTTGCGCTGCAATTGTTTTAGCAATAACCATCAAACCCGTTGTGTCTTTATCTAGTCTATGGACGATACCGGCACGAGGGACAACATCAAGCTGTGGGCAATGATACAATAAAGCATTAAGTACCGTGCCATCAGGATTACCTGCACCTGGGTGAACTACAAAACCAGCAGGTTTATTAATAACTATAATATCGTCATCTTCATAAACAATATTTAAAGGAATATTTTGTGGTTCAAATCGCACGTCGCCTTCAACTTCAGTTGATATTTTGATCACTTCCCCGCCAAACATTTTCTCGCGTGGTATTATCAAAATAGCGCCGTTTAAAGTAACGTGACCTGCTAAGATCCATTCTTTTATGCGAGAACGAGAATATTCAGGGAACATCTCAGCTAATGTTTGGTCGAATCGTTTACCTAAACAAGTTTCAGGAACCGTATCTGTATGTTGAATTATTTCAGCCATTAAAATTTCTATTTAACTCTCTATAAATTTACTATGAATTAGCGCTGTGCAAGGCAAGTATGCTAGGTTAGAATGCCAGTGTTTATTTTACCTCTTTGCTCTATTAATTACATTAAGTAATTTGCAAAGGGCGTATATTTATTTAACTAATACCTTTAACTAAAACAAAGTAGTGATAACAAAGTCTATGCAAAATTTGACAATAAAAATGATAATACTAGTGCTTTCATTAGGGCTAGCGGCGTGTTCATCATCAAACAAAACCGACATTGAAAAAGTACCAGACAAGTCAGCACAAGCATTGTTCACCGATGCTAGAACTGCGCTTGATAGTGGCTTATATCAACGAGCTATCCAGATTTTATCAGCAATCGACTCACGCTTTCCATTTGGTCCTATCTCTCATCAAGTGCAATTAGACTTAATTTACGCTTATTATAAGAGTGGTAATTCAGCTCAAGGTATTGCTTTGGCGGATCGTTTCCTGCGTTTAAATCCTGATCATGTCAATCTTGATTATGTTTATTACATGCGAGCGTTAATCAATATTTCAACTGAAGAGAACCTTTTTCAAGAATTAGCAGGCATTGATCGTTCAGACAGAGATCCAACAGCTGCTCGCGAAGCATTCAAAGACTTCAAAACGATTTTGACTGAGCTACCGCAAAGCAAATATGCCGCTGATGCACGCAAACGTATGATTGGTATAAAATCACGTTTAGCTAAGTATGAATTAACAGTAGCTCGTTTTTATATGAAACGTGATGCTTGGGCCTCAGCAGCAAATCGTGGTAAGTACATTGTTGAATACTTCTCGCCTAGCCAGGAAGTGGAACAAGCCTTAGAGATTATGATTGAGTGTTACGACAAGTTAGATTTAATGGATTTAAAAATTAATGCGAAGCAAGTCTTAGCAGCAAATTATCCAAATAATAAGTTTTTAACTCGTTAAGTTTTAACTGTTTATTAGCATTGAAATAGAAGCTATAAAAATTTTCCTTATCAATAATAAGGTTTAAATTAATAAAAAGCCCATTGAGATATAATACTCAATGGGCTTTTTTTATGATGGGATTAACTGATAAAATTAAATAGCGGCTTCATCTTCTTCACCCGTACGGATTCTGATCACCCGCTCAACATCAGTGATAAATATTTTTCCATCACCAATTTTACCGGTTTGCGCTGTTTCTATAATAGCATTAACACAACGCTCAACTTGTTCTGTGGTGACAACAATTTCTAATTTTACTTTCGGTAAGAAATCGACCATATATTCTGCACCACGATAGAGCTCAGTGTGCCCTTTTTGTCGGCCAAAACCTTTTACTTCTGAAACAGTCATACCTGTGATGCCAATTTCACTTAATGCTTCACGCACATCATCCATTTTGAATGGTTTGATAATTGCTTCTATTTTTTTCATTGTTGTTATCCATTAACCGCGAAATATACTTTGAATTGTACACAATTATATCAAATAAACCCAAGCGCTATATTTGTTGTAAGTCATTTAAATTTCAGATACTGAACAAACTAGCCAATACCGGTTACCTATATATTGAAGTATCACAGGTATACGTTACACTAGGATAATTTAACTTATCAAATAACTATCAAATAACTATCAAAGGAAGTTGAATGGATCCGCAATTGATCATAAATGAAATGAGAGTTTTACCTCAAATAGATGCTGTGTTTGAGATTAAACGCCGTATTGAATTTATCAAAAAAACACTTAAGGCTGCCGGACTCAAAAATTTAGTGCTAGGCATTAGTGGCGGTGTCGACTCTTCTACCTGTGGACGTCTTGCACAACTTGCTATTGATGAGCTCAATGCTGAAGAAAGAATCGCTAATAATAATTCGACATCACCCTATCAATTTATTGCGGTTCGTTTACCTTATGGCGTGCAAGCAGATGAAGAAGATGCGCAGCTCGCTTTGGATTTTATTCAACCGACACATAGTGTAATAACCAATATTTTGAATGCCGTTAATGGCATTCACATTGAAACGCTTAACGCGCTTAACCAAGCAAATATCTTATCGGCAGACGATGCAAAAATCGATTTTTCAAAAGGTAATGCCAAAGCTAGAAGCCGAATGGTAACGCAATATCATATTGCCGGTATTGTTGGCGCACTTGTTTTAGGGACAGATCATTCAGCAGAAAACATTACCGGATTTTTCACTAAATGGGGCGATGGTGCCTGTGATTTAGCGCCTTTATTTGGTTTATCTAAACGCCAAGTACGGTTATTAGCAGAAAATTTAGGTGCGCCAGACTTATTAATTAATAAAGCTCCAACCGCGGATCTTGAAGAATTGGATCCGGGAAAAACTGACGAAGATGCATTAGGTATCAGTTATGAGCAGTTAGATGATTTCTTGGAAGGCAAACCAGTAGCAGCAGAGGTGCAAGCACTTATCATTAATATTTATCAAAAAACCCAACATAAGCGATTACCTATTCCAACAATCTACGATTAACTTTAACTTGTAAGCGCTAAACTTGTAAATTTAACGTTAACAGCTATACCTAGTAATACATCTACTCTAGCCAACGGACGGCTTAATGTTATGTCATACTTATCGTTTAAAATAATGGGTTTCACTCTCATTGAAACCTTAATCACGCTAGCTATATTAATTTTTCTTACCGCTATAGCTGTTCCTACGTTTGCAGATTTAAGGATAAGAATACGTGTTGATAAAGAGATCACAGCCTTACATCGCCTATTATTATTAACAAGAAATCATGCGGTTAATCAGGAACGTTTTGTTACTGTTTGTCCACTTACCCCTTCTGATCAGTGCTCAAACGAATGGCATAAAACGCTGACTGTATTCTATGATGATAATAAGAACAAAGCGCTTGATGCCTCAAGTGCTGAAGTGATTATAAAAATAAAATCAGCCATAAAGTCAGGCGATAAATTACAGTATGCTCAAGGCAGAACAGCATTAATTTACGCACCCAGTGGACGGCTCGCAGTGTGGGGAGGTAATGGTACTTTCCGCTATTGTCCAAAATCACACAGTAATAAATCAAGAGGAATTATCATTTCAGGCGCTGGGCGGTTTTATTTATCGAGCGACCAAAATATGGATGGAGCCGATGAAAATCGTAGCGGTCGAATCATTAGCTGTCACTAATCTATGACAACAAGCGCTTTTAAAAGGTATAGAGCTTATTATCATTTCAATAATAACAAGCTCTGATATCGATAACAGCAACCTAGCGAAAGAGTGACTTAAGTGATATAACTTAATTATCTTGAAATATTCTCACACAGTTTTGAATATGATGTAATCCCCATAAGACTAACTAATTGCTCTCATGGGTATAACAAGAAATTAAGGCTTATATTATGAAATATGATTATTTGCAATCAAACAACAAGCGACAGGGCTTTACACTCGTTGAATTGATGATAACTATCGCTATTGGGGCAACGTTAATGGCGATAGCGCTACCAAACTTCAATAGTTTTTTAGTTGAAACACGCGTCGACAATGAAATTTCTCATTTACAAAGACTACTATTAACAGCAAGAAATACCGCCATAAATGCAGAACAATCGGTTACCTTGTGCCCACTTAATGCAAGTAATAGTTGTGATACTAATTGGCAAAACGAAGTCAGTGTTTTTATTGATATAGATGGCGATAAAACTTATGAACCCGCCTCTGACGAAAGAATAGTTGCAGTAAAGGCTAAAATAAAAACTAATGACAAACTTCAGTACGGCCAAGATAGCATTATATACAGACCTACAGGCAACATCACAGGTGGCGTTAGTGCTAGCCCATTTAAATATTGTCCAAAAGACTACCCGGCCAAGTCCAGAGGTATTACAGTAACTACCTCTGGACGTTCATACGTTACCTCAGACACAGATAGCGACGGCATTGATGAAGACCGCTCAGGCAATGAAATTACTTGCAGCTAAGTCTCCTCTTTAACGAGCAGTGTTTTCATCTAATTTTTTTGAAAGCGCATTGGAAAAATCATCATTTGATTTTACACATTCTTTTACTTGATGAACTTGCTGCTTTTGCTTTGAAAAGCCAGTCGCTATTTTTTTACCAACTAACCAATCAGGATATTTTGCCAGTTTATTAGAACCAATAATGCCAAAATGAATAATGTCGTTACCGCCCATTAGTTCAACATGACATTTAATCTTAATTTTTGTCGATTTGTCTGTCGTCTTTGCCACGCTATCAATACTTATAACAAGTAGACTTACAAAAAGTAAGTTGAGCGCTAAGCAATGCTTAAATAACAATTTCATCATATTACTCCCAGCAATTGGTTGATGTTGCTGTTTTCTGACCACTATCGGTTACCGATAAGGTTAAACAAGAAGAATCATTAGTCGCTTGCGTACCTCTCGCCGTAGCTTTAAGGGTATATGTTACCCCAACTACCACAGCATCAATGCTATAAAAGCCCGAGTCTGTAATATAAGGGTCTGCAGACGCACCTAATTTTTTCATATCTGTGGTGTATGCTCGATGGTCAATAAAATACTGCTCTTGCAAACTTGCTAAGCGCAACAATTCACGTTGGCCCTCGCTACGATTTGCCCTTGAAATATTATCAATATATGAAGGATAAGCAATCGAAGCTAGAATACCCACTATAGCAACCGATATCATTAGCTCAAGCAAAGTAAAACCTTTAACTCGCCGCTTATTTTTACTCACTCTCATTAATTTGACTCCGTTACATAAAGGTAAATTCTTGACGTTTCTAGGCTAACGCCTAACGGAATAATTTTCCCTGCTAATAGTTTTATCGTGGCAATGACTTCTGCTTCCTCTTCATCAGGCGGACAATCGCCTTCGCAAGGTTCTTGAGGCGCTTGTGGGTCTTTAGTTATAATAATTGAAGGAGTATCAGGAATACCGGCCGCTATTTCCCATGTTCTCCAGTCATAGACAGTCGTGCCAAGCGCTAAGTCCACCGCGTATAAAATACCCGAACCATCACTTAATTCACAACTGTTAGGATCAGCAGAGACCGCGGCAGGCGTAAATGAAGTGAAGTAAGCAACGCCATTAATAACAATGGCTGAAGCCGTATTTTTCTCACCATCACCAACGAAATCCATAAACCAACCTTTTTTATTACCGACGTTTATTTCAAGTGTCTGCAGATTGTCGGCAGTTAATGCCTGGCCAAATGGGTTGTTTGTATAGTCATAAAG
The DNA here is from genome assembly GCF_014077325.1 of Colwellia sp. BRX8-5. Taxonomy (NCBI): domain Bacteria; kingdom Pseudomonadati; phylum Pseudomonadota; class Gammaproteobacteria; order Alteromonadales; family Colwelliaceae; genus Colwellia; species Colwellia sp. BRX8-5. Next base: position 40,073 of record NZ_JACGVR010000028.1, on the reverse strand, counting down.
ATCTGTCGCTAAAATAGCCGCGGGTATTGCCAATTGTGGGTGGGTAGGTGAAGCAACAAATGATGTGGTTACAATATTGGCATCTTTAATCATGAAAAATTTATCGTCAGTATCATTGGCCGCAGGTGTTGATCGGTCGCCACTCCCAATAAGTATCGCTTCGTAGGGTCTTTCCTGTTTTGTTACCACGGTTGAACTAGTACCATTAGCATCAACTGATGTAGTTTCTATCGTGTCTGAAATATACGTTCTAGCAATTGAAGGTTCGCTAAAAAAACGGCGATCTGTCGCATGAGTTGTTCCACCCAACTCAGCTAATTTAAAAGCAGTCCACGGCGATGTTCCACTAAAGGGAGCATTGCCTGGCATATCAACACGCCAAAAATTTCCACCGGTATCGCCAAAATAAAGACGATCGGTTAAGCCATCAGAATCACTGTCTAAGATAGCGAGGCTAGAAGGCACGCTATCAGTTATCCCAGTAAATTGAGTATTAGTTGCACTCGTTGCATCAGGGCTTAAACTCCATTTTAGTACACCTGTTTCTGCATCGACCATATAAACAGCTCGGCCTAAGGTATCATCTGCACCAACGGTTAAGTTATCTTTAGTTGTGTCATATCCGCCAGCGAAAAAGAGTACAGGTTTTGGTGTACCATTTTCTATATTAAGCGCTGAAAATCCTATTTTAGGTTGCGACCATGATTGTCCTAAATGGCTAAATCCTGGTGAGCTTGCATCTAGGTGCCACAATAACTTAGGAGTATCGGGGTCACTAACATCCATAGCATAATATGAAGAACCGCCACGACGTAAACCAAAAAATATCCATGCTTTATCACCACTTGTACTATCAATAGACCCATCACCATTGACGTCCAGCAAGTATGAAACGGCAGGGCCGTCTATGCCGTATGATTTACCTGATGAAGTAAAGTTTTCACGTAAAGCTTTTATTTTTGAGAAAAATTCTTTAGGCATAAAAGCCCAGTTTTCATCAACCGTCTCACCGTTATCGTCAAACATATGTAAAACACCCGCATTGGTGCCAACGATTATGCGAATATCTTGATCATTACTTGCACCACCATAATTAATAACTAGTGGTTTAGAGTGCAGTGGATCACCAAAAACATCACTACGGATATCTGTGATTGAACTATCGTTGTCTTCATCATCAACGTCAATTCCCTTGGCCCAATTGAGCATGCCATCAATGTCATCAATTTCAGTATCCAATTCACTTGCTAGCGTCGCTTCGTCACCGTAGGATGTTTCGGCATTCGTTCGTGTTAGTAGCATTAAGGCACCATTAACCCCAATATCACTGACAATAACGCGTGTAGATTTAGTACGTAACATTTCAGCTACGCCACCTTTTTTAACATCGTTACCATCTGGATTGGTATCTGTGCTCCAAAAGGTTTTGGCATTTTTTGAAATATTGCCATTATCATCAATAGCACCAGCACCCGTTCTATCGACTTGCTGGCCATCGGTCACTTTAAGTTTTTTTAAATTTCCTTGCCACCTTGCACCATGATCAGGAACGAACATCGCATAATAAACTGAATCTAAAGTTTCGGTTCTATCAAAATTATTTGAGGCAACCGAAGGGGCTGTAAAGCTGGTATTCACTTCCAAAATATTGGTTAATGCCGATTGAAGTGAAGCCAGTAAGGCACTGGGATCTTTAGCCGGGTAATATTGACCACCCCCCAATTTTGCAGCTTCACGTAATAACGCTCCCGCATCATCAATAGCATCTTGGCCAAACCCTATCGTAAAGAGTGTTGATGATTGCACATCAGGTAAGGTGCTATGTAAATCATGGGTGTGCATCCAACCCGCAAGTGCCGCTAAATAGTTATTAGTACCGTTAACGTCAAACGGTAGGCCGATATCAGGTAAGCTTTGAATATAAGTGTCAGCGGCAAGATCCCTAGTCGGTTCACCATCTGTAATCATAATCACATAAACTTCATTAGTACATGAATTAAAGGGTGATTGATAAACACCCTCATCATCTTCAATTGAGTCATCTCTTGGCGGTGTATTACCACGATAAGTATTACCATCATAATTTGAATCATTATCACCAAAATCTACTGACATACCTGCAAAGTAGCGCGAAGCCTCATAAAGTGATTCACATAATGGCGTATTCGTTTCACCATCAATATCTAAATCAATAATATTTACTAATTCAGCGCGAGCTGCTGCGGTCATTTCTTGGATACCAAAAACAATTCTGCCGCCATCGCGAACAAATTCGCCAGAATGGTTATAATTAAAAACTTGTAAACCAAAATCAACAGAAGGTGCCGATTCAATTAAATCAGTAACGGTATCTTGTGCTATTTCTAAACGGGTGCGATTAACCTGTTCAAGCGTTTCACTGTTTGCCCAACGCAAATAGTTGTCGGTATAAAGTGTAACAACCTCACCCGACCAAATAACATTTGAATTACTCGCATTTGCCGTGTAATAGACCGGGCTTTGGTTAGAGCCACCACCATCGAGGGGAAAACCATCGGGTAAATCTTCAACAGTATTGCCAGTAGTTTTAATCCCCTCATTGACTTCAGGATTAGCTGGTATGAGGTTAACGTCATCTTCACAGTCAACTATATCGATATTAGCGCCATTGTTATCGGGGATCTCTTGCCAACTTCCTGAGTTTCCTTGAAAAGCATATTCACGAATGTGTCCGGTATAAAAGCCAACAGATGCTAAACGTTCACGGGCAGTTGCACAGCTATTAATAGCATCAAGAAAACGGCGCTTTTCACCAGGACTATCGGGAACAAGGGAAGAAGAGCCATCGATGCCACCTTTGGTGAAATAAATAAATTTTTCTGATAAGGAGTTATCGCTTCCAACCGCGGGGTAAACTGTATTAGGATCATAAGGTTCATCGACTGACTCTAAACTATTCATGCTGCCAGAATTATCAAAAATAATCAGTACTTGTGGTTTATTACCGGTACGCTGTGCTGCATCACCAATATACAGTTCAATATCTTCACTATAAGCAGCAAGAGATGTAAATATCAATGCGCTACATAATAATAATTTTTTCATGATCAGTTCCCCACATTAAGTAGTTGTTGCGATACACCAGAATTAACTTCTATGGTGCTTTTGTTGGTGCGACCATACAGTCGAGTGACCTGCACTTTAAGTACATTACACTTAAATACCTGTACGGAAGAAGCTGCTCGAGAGTGGGGGCAATCGGCTGCAATCTTATACGGATTAGCCAGCGAAATTTCTGCACTGGTATTACTTGCACTACTCACTACGGGTGAGAGTGGAAATTTGGCGATTTCAGAAGCAAAAGCATTGGTTCCACTTATTTGCGTGACTTCTTTATAAATAACTTCATCAATAGCACTAACCGCTTCTTGGGTAGCAACCACTTTTTCTTCACTTGCTCCAGACATTTTCATATCAATGGTGGTATTTTGCATCAATGCAGCAGCAACGGCGGTTAAAGCAATCAAAAAAACTAGTGAAACGATTAGCACAACACCGCTTTGTTTGTGACCTAGTTTTAAATTACCAGAATAAATTAAACAATTTTTTCTTATAACTTTTATGGCCATGAGTCGACCCTCGCATTGTAAAGTGTGATGGTAGAGCTAAATAATAAACGTCGATAATTATCCCCTTTACCTTCACCATCGATAAAGTTGATAGGAAGATCACCAAGCTGATAAGTGTTAAGATTTTCATAATCTCTGTCAGGCAAGATATTTCGCGCTAAGACAAAAATCTTAACGGCAAGTATCCGTACATTACTTTCATTATCCCAGTAAGCTGTTGTCATGTTATCTGCAGAAATAAAAGCATTGACGATACCGTTGTTGGTCGTATCAACGCCATACATAAAGCGGATGTATTCAATGCCTTCAACGACCATATCAAGATTCATCACCGAAGCTTTATTTTGTAATCGACCTTGCACTAGAACCGGCACTTTATTGGTGCCCTGATTGTCTTCACGCACATAGTAAATGTGCTGCTGATATTCCCAGATCTGGCCCAAATTTAGTGTTGGTATGGCAGCGCCACCCGCAAATATCGCAGCCGTATTAGGGTTTGAAATGATATAGTAATTATCACTAGAAATATCGGCTAGCGCTGTCGTTGATGAAACAGCTCTTTTTAATTGCAATACATCGGAATCAATTTTAGCATTGGTAATACAGCCCATTAAGTTGACATTGTTGACTGTTTTCCCCCACAAGGTTCTAAAATGGCCAATAGCTGCAGGGAAACTGGCATTATTAACGCCTTCACCAATACAATCACCAGAAACTGTTGATGGTAAAGGTGAACTTACCAAGCCACTTACATCGAGGTTTCCTGATAAGTCGCCCCAAAAGCTTTGTCGTAATAAGTCATCACTGAGTAAGCTAATCGCATACCTGCCATTTTCTTGTAACTCTCCATAACTGGTGGTCTCAACAGTGGTCGTTTTCATACCAACAAAAACACTTAATATGCCTAGCAGCAACATTAAACCTACCGCAAGCGATATAAATATTTCGATTAAACTAAAACCTCGTTGAGCATTAACCATTATCATCTCTTACTAAACAAAATCAATATTATCTATAATTCAAAGCATTAACATCACGATGAACGTTAACAGTGATTGCTTTGCTTGCCTTAATATATAAAAGCTTCAACCGTAACTTGTCGACGTTTACTGGTACTTGTACCACAGGCGTTGGCCAGTGTTGCAGCTGCAGAACTATTGTTATCGGCGTCATAACCATCAGCCGTTGCGACTCTGCCCTGCCAGCTGATCACAACAGTAACTGCATTTTTATTATGATCAATACAACCGACAGCACCAACTAAGCCACCAGTATTTTTACCACCAGCAGTAACATCAGCGCCCATAAGTTTGACTTCCCATTCATACAAATCATTGGTGGTCATTTGTGCACTTGTACACAAAGAAGCAACTGAATTACACCTAACGTCAGCGTCAGGCGGAGTATTCAATGCTGCGCCATAAACACCTTGATAACTCTCTAAAGTAAGAATATCAGAATCATTACTGCGCATTCGTTCGATAATATCTTGAGCTAACGCTGAGGCTACAGAGCGTTGCATCGCATCAAAACTGCCTTTCTTAGCTGACGCCTGCATGGCAACCGCACCAAAAATACCCGTCACTAAAATAACTAAAGCGACTAAAACCTCTATTAGTGTCATGCCCTTTTGTACTTGGGCTGGTTTTCTTTTAGGATAACTCGTCCTAAGTGTGCTGTTACCCATGAGACTCCTTAATACACTGACAAAAATTGCTGACTACCCAGAAAAATAATGCTTTAAAATATAGAGTGAATGGGAGATAAATAAAAGAAACAGCATTGACGAGTATACTTTTAAGTGACAAACACAAAACAGACCCAAATAGAATTTTAAAGGCGAGGAGAAACGAAACTAAGCGTAGCGCTAAGAATTCGATGGAGAACTTATATGTGTTAAAAATCACTAACGTGAACCGCATTAACTCATACCTTAAAAATCTATTATTGAATAGCCTATGTACATAGTTACTATTCAGAATAATAAGGTTAAGTCATGAATATTGTTATTAAAATGCTTTAAATTTAAGCACTCATATAACGGATAAAATTACATTCAACCACTTAACCTGATATTTTAAGATTAGCGCAATTCTATAGGTACCGCAAATACTGTGTTCTCTTCACGACCAGGATATTCGATAACCTCTTGACCACCAAAGTCTTTTAGTGCGTCAATAACTTGCTGGATAAGTATTGCGGGTGCAGAAGCGCCTGCAGTAACACCAATTTTATTAACATTTTCAAGCCATTGTGGTTGAATATCGGCAAAAGTATCAATCAGGTAGGAAGGTGTGCCCAACTTCTCAGAGAGTTCACGTAAGCGATTAGAGTTAGAGCTATTTTTGGCGCCAACAACTAACAGTAAATCAACTTGTGCAGAAATAGTGCGTACCGCGTCTTGACGATTTTGTGTTGCATAACAAATATCGTCCTTGCGGGGGCCTTTAATTAAAGCGAACTTATTTCTCAACGCGTCAATAACTTCTGACGTATCGTCAATGGATAAGGTCGTTTGGCTACAATAATACAATTGAGTAGGGTCTTTTACTTCAAGTGTTGCTACATCAGCAACAGACTCAACTAAATAAATCCCGCCATGCTCACTTTCATATTGTCCCATCGTACCCTCAACTTCAGGGTGTCCAGCGTGACCAATAAGAATGCACTCAATATTTTTACGACTGGTACGTGACACTTCCATATGTACTTTAGTCACTAATGGACAAGTAGCGTCAAATACTTTTAGACCACGGTCTTTAGCTTGTTGACGTACCGCTTTAGAGACGCCATGAGCACTAAAAATAACGGTATTATCGTCAGGAACTTCAAAAAGTTCATCAACAAATATCGCGCCGCGGTCTTTTAAGCCATCAACAACAAACTTGTTATGTACTACTTCGTGGCGTACATAAATGGGCGCACCAAATAAGTCTAACGCGCGGTCTACGATACTAATCGCTCGGTCTACGCCAGCACAAAAACCACGAGGGTTAGCTAAAATAATTTCCATAATTTGTTCCTGAAAGACTTAAAAGTCCTAAGAGTTAACGATTATAAAACTTCAACAACGTCAATAACAAATGTTACTGCTTGTCCCGCTAGCGGATGATTAAAGTCAATAGTGACTGATGTACCGATCACTTCTTTGACCATACCAGGTAACTCTATATTGCCAGGTTGTGTGAAAGTAATGATACTGCCCACTTCTGCTGGTACGTCACTACCAAATTTATCTGCATCAACGTAATGGAAATTATCTGGATTAGGTTCGCCAAAAGCATCTTTTGCTTCGAGGGTAAATTCTTTAGAATCTCCAGCGGCAAGGCCTAACAATTGCGCTTCAAAGGCAGGAGAAATACTGGCATCGCCCATAATAATTTTAGCAGGCTTTTTGTTTACTTTGGTACTGTCTGCCGCTGAGCCATCAGATAATTTCATGGTAATATGAGCGATAACTTCAGATTTATCAGTAATTAACATTGTCATTTTATTTCTCGTCTACTTTTGTCTTAGTAATTTCAGTTTTCTTGGCTGAATCACCATTTTTAAAGGAATCAAAAATCATCAATGCCGCGCCAATAAAAATAGCAGAGTCTGCGACATTAAAGGCTGGCCAATGATTATCGGCAATATAAAAGTCTAAAAAGTCGATAACATAGCCAAATAATGCCCGGTCAATTAAGTTGCCCACTGCGCCACTGAGCATAAACGCTAAAGCGATACTTAATAGTGCATTATTCTTTGGCGTTTTAGCCAACCACACTAAAAAAACCACACTGGCAATAGCAGCAATAATGGTAAAGAACCAACGTTGCCAACCGTCTTGGTCGGCAAGAAAGCTAAAGGCTGCACCTGGGTTTTGTACATATCTCAAATCAAAGAAAGGTAAAATGTTCATCGACTCATATAAATCAAATGAGTTAACAACCAGTTGCTTGGTTACTTGATCAATAATCAAAAATAAAACGGTTAACCATAACCATTTAAAACCCGTTTCTGTAAAAAGTTTATTAATTTTCATATTTCTACTGTGCTAATAGTTGTTGTTATATAACTAATGAGATAGTTAGCATGTTTTGTGAATGTCTGACTAAGGCTTTTCAACAAAACTAATCGATGAAATATTGGCTTATTCAAAGCTAGTTCATTCAAGAATAAAGCTAAAGCACACAGCCTAGTTAACTAGCTGAGTACTTTTCTGCAATTCTTGGATGAAATAGCAAAGAATACACAAATATTTAGGCGAATTGGCGTTTCTCGCCCTCACCCTCTACGTTGGTAATACAACGTCCACAAAGTTCAGGATGTTTTTCATCTTCCCCGATGTCTTCAGTTACATGCCAACAACGCTCACATTTGGTGCCTGTTGCTGGTGCAACCGTTAACCATAAGCCTTCAATCTCAGTTGCTAAAGCGCCCGTTGGTGCACTGTCAACTACTTCAACCGTAGCTTTAGAGGTGATCAAAACAAAGCGAAGTTCTTCGCCTAATTGTTGTAATTTTTCAGCAAGCTCTGCGTTGGTATATAAAATAACCGCTGCTTCAAGCGCTTTACCCACTTGTTTTTCTTTACGGGCATTTTCTAGTGCTTTGTTTACTTCGGTGCGCACAAGTAAAATTTCATTCCAGTAATCATTGTTTAAAGTATTACTTGTTTCTGCCTTAGGCAAACCATTAAACCAAACACCGGTGAAAACGAATTCGTCACGCGTTTCACCAGACGGAGTCGGTAGCGCTTGCCAAATTTCTTGTGCAGTAAAAGATAAAATAGGAGCCATCCAGCGAGTCATCGCTTCAGCGATTAAATACATAGCTGTTTGACAAGAGCGACGCGCCGTACTGTCTTCTTTCGCTGTATATTGACGGTCTTTAATAATATCTAAGTAGAAGCCACCTAATTCTGTGGTACAGAAGTTCATTAGCTTATGAACAACAACATTAAATTCGTAGTCATCATAAGCGCTAACAATTTCTTTTTGCAATTGTGCAGCTTTATCAACAGCCCAACGGTCAAGTGCAACCATATCGTCAAAAGCGACTGAATCAGTTTTAGGATCAAAACCATTAAGATTTGATAATAAAAAGCGCGAGGTATTACGAATACGACGGTACGCATCGGCTTGACGCTTAAAGATTTCATCAGAGACAGTAATTTCTTGCGTATAGTTAACTGAAGCTACCCATAAACGCAAAATGTCTGCACCTAACTTACTGGTGATTTCTTTTGGTGTAATAACATTGCCTAATGACTTAGACATTTTGTGACCGTTAGTATCAACGGTAAAGCCATGTGTTAGTACTTGCTTATAAGGCGCTTTACCATTCATCGCTACCGATGAAATCATTGACGACATAAACCAACCACGATGTTGATCTGAACCTTCAAGGTATAAATCTGCAACGCCATCAAATTCTTCACGTGCATTAACAACGGAGTAATGAGTCGTTCCAGAGTCAAACCATACATCTAAGGTGTCTGGTACTTTAATATATTCTTTAGCGTCATCACCAATAAGCTCAGCAGCGTCTAAATCAAACCATGCTTGAATGCCTTTTTCTTCAACACGCTTAGCAACCGTTTCAATCAGTTCAATGCTGCGTGGATGTAAAGCACCCGAGTCTTGATGAATAAATAATGCCATTGGCACGCCCCAAGTACGTTGACGTGAAATACACCAGTCAGGGCGACCTTCAACCATCAATTCGATACGGCGTTGACCCCAATCAGGGATCCATTGCGTTTTTTCAATTTCGTTTAATGAATCTTGGCGTAAACCTTTTTTATCCATGCTAATAAACCATTGTGGTGTAGCACGAAAAATTAAGGGTGTTTTGTGGCGCCAGCAATGCGGGTAAGAATGCTCTATTGCATGGTGATGTACTAAAGTGCCATGTTCTTTCAATGTTTCAACGACATTGGCATTGGCTTTAAAAACATGTTGGCCAGCAAACAATGGTGTATCTTCTAAATAAACACCATTAGCGCCAACAGGGTTAGCTACTTCAAGGTTATATATTTTGCCCACCACGAAATCTTCAACACCATGACCAGGTGCTGTATGTACACAACCCGTACCAGAGTCAGTCGTTACATGCTCGCCTAAGATCATTGGTACAGTAAAATCATAAAATGGGTGTTTAAGTTGCACTAAATCTAAATCGCTACCTTTACAAAACCCTAATGCATGATATTTATCAATTCCAAAACGGTCCATACATGCTGTCACTAGGTCCGACGCTAAAATATAACGTACTTTGCCCTGCTCGGTTTCACATTGTACTAAAGTGTATTCAACGTCGGCATTAACAGAAACTGCTCGGTTAGCCGGAAGTGTCCAAGGTGTAGTGGTCCAAATAACAACCGATACTTCACCTTCACCTTGATGATTTTCAGGGTGATCAAACTTATCAGCAACACTTTGGTCAACTACGGTGAATTTTACGTCAATCGCTGGCGATTGTTTATCTTTGTATTCAACTTCAGCTTCAGCCAAAGAAGAACCACAATCAGTACACCAATGCACAGGTTTGAACCCTTGATGTAAATGACCATTCTCAGCTATTTTACCTAAAGCACGTATGATATTGGCTTCAGTACCAAAATCCATAGTGAGGTAAGGTTTTTCCCAATCAGCAAAAATCCCTAAGCGTTTAAAGTCTTCACGCTGCCCAATAACTTGCTTGGCTGCATATTCACGACATTTTTCTCGAAAAACACTGGCAGAAACTTTATGACCTGGCTTACCAATTTTTTTCTCAACCATTAATTCAATCGGTAAACCATGGCAATCCCAACCAGGCACGAACGGTGCGTTAAAGTCAGATAACGTTTTTGATTTAACAATAATATCTTTAAGAATTTTATTAACAGAATGACCTAAGTGAATATCACCATTTGCATACGGAGGACCGTCATGCAAAATAAATGATTTCTTACCTTTTTTAGCCGCTCGAATTTGGCCGTACAGATCTTTTTCAGCCCACTCTTTTAGCATGTTTGGTTCACGGTTTGCCATGTTACCTTTCATCGCGAAAGAAGTAGCTGGCAAGTTTAGGGTTTGTTTATAATCACTCATTTAAATCATTATCCGTTGTTATATTCGCTAACTGGTGGTTAGCCTCTAATAAGTTAATAGTAAAATCGACATTGGCTTGATATTAATTTTACTATTAACTCACGTATCTATTTTATTTATAAACCTTGAACAAAGGCTTTTGCCTGCTCACTATCTTGTGATATTTGCTTAGTTAATTCATCTAGTGATGAAAATTTTATTTCATTTCTTAATTTATTTAGCATAACCACTTCAATGGTTTGACCATAAATGTCTTCATTGAAGTTAAAAATATGTACTTCTAGCTGTTGCCTAATACCAGACACTGTTGGCCTTGAACCAATATTAGCCACACCATAAAAGCATTCTTTAACCGTATTTACTTTTACCACGAAAACACCGGAAATAGGTGAAACTCGTCTTTTTAATAAAACATTTGCGGTAGGAAACCCTAGTTTTCGACCACGCTTATCACCATGAAAAACCCGACCGATAATAGAGTAAGCCCGACCTAGCATTCTTTCTGCGTCAGCTAATTGATTATTCTCTAAAGCATTACGTATTTGGGTACTGCTAATCCGACAATTTTCAAGTTTGAAACTTGCGGTATCAGAAACAGCAAAATCAAATTTTTCACCGGCTTGTTTTAGCAGACTAAAATTGCCTAAACGGTTTTTTCCAAAGCGGAAATCGTCACCAATAATTAAATGTTTAATACCTAGCTGTTGAACTAATAAAAGTTCGATAAACTCTGACGCGCTTTTATTGGCAAATTCTCGATGAAAATTAACACAAATCAAACGTTCTACACCCAAATTTTTCAAAAGAAAATATTTATCTCTTAAACGTGTCAATCTTGCAGGAGCCGTCTCAGGAGAAAATAACTCTTGCGGCTGAGGCTCAAAAATCATCACTGCTGGTGTACAATTCAATGCTTTAGCTTTTGCAATTAAAGCCTTTATAACGCGAGCATGTCCTAAATGAACACCGTCAAAATTGCCTATGGTTAACACACAGCCATGATCTTCAGCTTGAATATTGTGGATACCGCGTATTAACTGCATTTAATTAAAAAACCTAAATTTGACTGACATTAGTAAACAAGTGTCGCCATTAATGAATAAAAACCGATAAATTATATATCACTCAGGCTTAAGAATCAGCACCTGAAGCTAATTTCATCAATTTATTTTTCAGTTACTTTAACTTTGAAATCTTTCACTCGAATTCCCAGTGCAGCAATAGAAATAAAATAACTGAGCATACCTAAAGTAATGCAAATAAGTAATTGTTGAATTTGCAAGGTGGTTTCCATCGCTAACCAAACTTTAAACGGGGGTGATAACGTAAAAACAACCACTGCCATTATCCCTGCAGAAAAGATAAGCCGCGCAAAAAACCACCACGTTGTTTTAGACAATGCAAAGATATTATTACTTTTTAAACCATGGTAAAGCATTAACGCATTGAGTGTTGCCGACATAGCTGTCGCAATGGCCAAACCTACATAACCAAAAAAAGGTGCCAACATCAGATTGAAAATCATATTTGCCGCCATCGCTTTAATACCTATTTTTACGGGGGTTTTGGTATCTTGGCGTGCGTAATAAGCCGGCGCTAATATTTTAATAAACATAAAGCTGATTAAACCCGAAAGGTAAGCAAATAAGGCATAAGAGACTTGTAAAACAGTTTCTTGAGAAAACTCACCACGCATAAATAAAATCATAATAATCGGCTGAGCTAATACCATTAACCCTGCAAGTGCGGGCCAGCCAAATAAAGAAACAATTTTTAAGCCCCAAGTAATCGTCTCACTAAACTCTTCTTTGTCTTGCTTAGTATGCAATTTAGCTAAACTGGGCAAAATAACGGTAGCTATACCAATACCAAATAACCCTAAGGGGAATTCTAATAAACGATCGGCGTAATAAAGCCAACTAATCGAGCCAGTGACTAAGATACTGGCTATTAGGGTATCAAGCAGTAAATTAATTTGCGTAACAGAAACGCCAAACAAAGCAGGAACAATAAGTTTGCGGATTTTTTTTACACCTTTCGCGTGCCAAGCCCATTTTGGTTTAACAAAGACACCGGCTTTAATTAAAAAAGGTATTTGAAATAAGAACTGAGCTAAGCCTCCTAAAAATACGCCCCAAGCTAATGCAAAAGCAGGATTGTCGAATAAGGGTGACAAGTAGATTGCACAGCCAATAATGCAAACATTAAGTAAAACGGGTGTAAAAGAAGAAACAGCAAATCGACCAAAAGTATTTAAAATCGCGCCGGCAAGTGCGGTAAAGCTGACAAACCATAAATAGGGGAAGGTAATTTTTAGTAGTGATGCAGCTAACTCAAACTGTTGGGCTTTGGGACCATCGTTAAGCCAATCTACAAACCAACCAAAACCAAATAAAATCACAAATAACGGCGAGGCTATCATGCCAATAAGCGTTACTATGGTAACAATTACACCTAAGGTGCCTGAAACTTGAGCGATTAATTTACGTGTTTCACCTTCTTTCAAACTCAGCCCATCGGCCTCATCTTTGGTATGATATTCACTCAACACGGGGACAAAAGCTTGTGCAAAAGCACCTTCGGCAAATAATCGACGTAGAAAATTGGGAATTTTATTGGCAAAGAAAAAAACATCAGACGCTAAACCTGCACCAATAATGTTCGCAATAACAACATCTCGAACCAAGCCGAGCACACGAGAAATCAAGGTCATAAAACTCACTATAAGACCTGATTTTATTAACTTTTTACTCAATGCATAGCTCCAATAAATCGATATAAATCATCATATTCCAAGATGTAATTTTTCATTAATATTATGCAGCTTTTTACCTGTGATAAACAAGTAAATGCAAAGAAGTTTTTAATCTATTTTAAATCCTGTAAATAACAGGTAAAATAGCGCCATTATTTAGTAACCAATAATGATAATTATTATATAATGGTAAATTCATCGTTATTAAGTAAATTAAACCGGTAAAAGGTTTGACAATCGAGCTAAAAAAAGGCATATTTCCTCGCCTTAAATTTAGGCTATATATACAATCATATTTTAGGAGTTCACCTTGGCTAATTCAAAGCAGGCGAAGAAACGCGCGGTTCAATCAGAAAAACGCCGTCAACATAATGCAAGTCGTCGTTCAATGATGCGCACTCTATTCAAAAAAGTACTCGCTGCAATTGAAGCTGGTGACAAAGACACAGCATCTAAAGAATTTGCTGCTGCACAACCGATCTTAGATCGTTTTGCAAGCAAAGGTCTTATTCACAAAAATAAAGCTGCTCGTAGTAAGAGTCGTTTAAACGCTGCTATTAAAGCGCTTTAATTTTTGTTATTGAATTAAAAAACCAGCTTATGCTGGTTTTTTTTTGCCTATTATTTAATTTTTTTACCCTGCCAATAAAACAAACTCACTAAAACCTGATCCCATCCCATAGATTAAGACCTTGCGCATCCTGCCATTTTTGGTAATCTCTTTGCGTTATATATACATATTCAAAAAACACGTGAGAATAAAAATGAGACTAACAAAACTCGCTACTGGCCTTTTGCTTGCCACTAGCCTATTAAGCGCTTGTAGTGAAAATAATAAACAACCACGTTCAGCGCCTACTTTATTAGCAGAAGCCAAAAGTCGTTTAGACATATATAAGCCAGTAACACTTAGTGCTGATTTGAGCCACTTGTCTGAAAACCAGAAAAAAATGATCGTATTGCTTATTGAAGCTTCAGATATTATTGATGAACTTTTCTGGCAACAGGCTTTTGGTGAAGACAAAGCAAGCTTCCTTGCTAGTATTGATGATGAAAAGGTCCGTGAATTTGCCCGTATCAATTATGGTCCTTGGGATAGATTAGATGGCGATAAACCTTTCCTTTCTGGATATCAAGCAAAAGCGGCTGGCGCAGAGTTTTACCCTAATGACTTAACCAAAGCTGAATTTGAGCAAGCAGATTTTGCTGACAAGAGTGGCTTGTATTCGGTCGTTAAGCGTACCAGCGATGGACAATTAACGTCAGTGGCTTTTTCTGAGCTTTATAGCGATAGCATTAATCGTATTGCGGCTATATTAGAAAAAGCATCAAGCTTTGCTGATGATAAAGAATTTGCAAATTACTTAAATTTACGTGCAACAGCAATCCGTCATGATGACTTTCAAGCGTCTGATTTTGCTTGGATGGATATGAAAAACAATCCTATTGATGTCGTTATTGGCCCAATAGAAACCTACGAAGATCAGCTTTATGGTTACCGCGCTGCTTTTGAATCTTATGTGCTGATTAAAGATTTAGCCTGGAGTGAAAAGCTCGCTAAATATGCTGAATATTTACCCGAATTACAAAAAGACTTACCCGTTAAAAAAGCTTATAAAAAAGAAGTACCCGGCTCTGATGCAGACTTAAACGCATATGACGTCATTTATTATGCAGGTCATTCTAATGCCGGTAGTAAAACCATTGCGATTAATCTCCCCAATGACGAAAAAGTACAGTTAGAGAAAGGTACGCGCCGCTTACAACTTAAAAATGCGATGCAAGCTAAGTTCGATAATATTATGTTACCCATTGCTAGTACCTTAATCGTTGCTGAGCAACGTGAAAATGTAACATTCAATGCCTTCTTTGCTAATACGATGTTTCATGAGGTTGCCCATGGTTTGGGTATCAAAAATACCATTAATGATAAGGGCACAGTACGCCAATCATTAAAAGAGCATGCTTCGGCACTAGAAGAAGGTAAAGCCGATATCCTTGGGCTTTATATGATCCGCCAGTTACTCATTAAAGGCGCCATTGAAGAAGGTACATTGCAAGATTATTACACAACCTTCTTAGCGGGAATTTTCCGTTCAGTGCGCTTTGGCGCAACATCTGCTCACGGTAAAGCCAACATGGTACGGTTTAATTACTTTGCTGAGCAAGGGGCGTTTACCCGTAACTCGCAAGGGTTATACTCTGTCAACATTGATAAGATGACTGCCGCTATTGATTCGTTGTCTGAGCTTATTTTAACCTTACAAGGTAATGGTGATTATGAAGGTGTGGCTGCACTTGTTGCAAAAAGCGGTGTCATTAAAGCCGATTTAGCAGAAGACTTAGCGCGTATTGAAGCGGCTAATATTCCTGTTGATATTACCTTTAAGCAAGGTAAAAAAGTGTTAGGTTTATAATACTTTTAAATGAAGTGTCAAAAAGCCTATCAATACGATAGGCTTTTTTGTTAATAAAAAGCTCGAAATAATTTCGCCGTAATCAAGGTCTCCTAAAGTAGTTAGTCATATAAATAAAAGTAGGTTGTTTCATGAAAGCATTTTTATCAATTATTATAATATTCGTTAGCATATTGTCGTTCAACGTTAACGCCAATGACAATAAAGCCAACCAAGCCCCAGACTGGACACTAAAAACCCAAGCCGGTAAAAGCATTTCATTAGCAGACTATCAGGGCAAGCCGGTGATTTTACATTTTTGGGCAACATGGTGTCCCTATTGTAAAAAATTGCAGCCTAAATTAGTCGAGCTAACTGAAAAGTATAAAAATACCGGCATTGAGATTGTTGCTATTAGTTTTAGTGAAGATGAAGGAGCAAAACCACAAGACTCGATTACTCAACGAGGTTATCAATTTATTACCGGTGTTGAAGGTGAAAAAGTTGCTAAGTTATATGGCGTAAAAGGTACACCAACGACATTTTTTATCAATAGAAGTGGACAAGTTGTTTTCAAATCTACCAGCTCAAATATTAACGATCCAAAATTAGAATTGGCGGTTAAAGAAATCATTAAACCCGCATAAGCACAGTAATAAAAACTAAAATACCGGTACCGACATCATATCAAGTCAGTACCGGTTATAAACTAAAACAAAGCTGCTGTGTTTCTTTGTTATTATGCTCAGCAAAACCTAGCGTTAATCCTATTAAACGTATTCCCCTAGATTGACTACGCAACAGTGCTTTTAACAGTAATTGTTTAAAGGTGTTTTCATCACAGTGGCTGCTTTGCTGCTCAACTGTTGTTTGGGTAAAGTCATTAAACTTAAGTTTAATCCCTTGCTTACTAATAACCATATGTTGATGTTTTTCTAATCTCACTAAAAGCTTCTCATATAAAAGCTCAACGGCACTTTCACACTCTTTTTCACAAGACAAGTCTTGAGAAAAAGTGGTTTCTATCGCTAATGATTTTCTAACTCTGTCGGTTTCTAATTGGCGATGATCAATACCAAAACTTCGTTGATACAATGCAGGGGCAAACTTGCCGACAATAGGTGTTAATACGGCGACAGAACTTGCTCGTATATCTGCACATGACGAGAAGCCGTAGCCCAATAATTTTTGAGCTGTTTTTGGGCCAATACCCGGAATTTTTTTCAATGGTAAATTTTCAACGAAACCACTCACGTCTGCGGGCGTAACAACACATTGACCATTAGGTTTATTTTCATCACTGGCAATTTTAGCAATAAATTTATTAGGAGCAACACCTGCCGAGGCGGTTAGATTGAGTTCATTAAAAATATCACGACGTATTTGCTCCGCAATAAGCGTGGCACTGCCGTTAAACTCTTTGTTATGGGTAACATCAAGAAAGGCTTCATCAAGCGACAATGGTTCAATCAACTGAGTGTAACGTTGAAATATCGCCCTTATTTGTGCAGAAACTTCTTGGTAAACAGCCATTCTGCCTGAAACAATAACTAGCTCAGGGCAAAGTTGCATCGCCTTAATTGCTGGCATTGCCGAGCGAACACCAAATTTTCTTGCTTGGTAATTACACGTACACAAGACGCTTCGAGGCCCTGTACCGCCGACCGCAAGTGGCACATTACGTAAAGACTCATTGTCACGCATTTCAACAGCTGCATAGAAACAGTCCATATCTATATGTATTATTTTTCGGCTTTGAGTCATGTTTTAGTCATGTCTTAATTATAGTAATCATGTTTATCAAAAGTCCCTTATTTCGTTGTGAAAAAATAAAGCATATTTTCGCTATGGGCAACTCAACCTAAACTGTATACAAACACAGTATAAACTTTTAAGTTAATAGTTCAATACTGAAATAATAATTTGGCCACTGTTAATTTCATGCTAAATACGTTAATTTGTCGCTTTATTTTTTATCAATGACTAGCTGATATTACTTTTATGATTACGCGCCTTTTACAAACAACTTTTGCCCTATTACTACTTTTATCACCTGCACTAGTGAATGCTCACACCAATGAAGCTAATCAAGCAGAGCTAAAATTACTTGTAGATAATAACTACCAACTTAGTATCGATATTGATGTTTTGCATGTCATTAAAAGTCATCAAAAATCATCAGTAGATGAGGCAGATTTAATTAATCATCTAAAAAACCTCTCTTTAATTGAAATAAAGCAATTACTCTCAAAAATATTGCAAATAATAAATCAACAAAGCGCTTTTATTATTGATAAAGAAAGTGTGCTTGTTACCCCTTTTTCAGGGCTAACGGTATTTGAATTAAAAGCAAGACTTCGCGCTGACTCACCGACTAAAACCATTAAGCTATTGTCGCAGGGTCAATTGCCACAAAAAAGTAACAACGCAGCCTTGATATTTTCGCCCATCTTAGGGGATGTCTTATTAACAGTCAGCCGTTCAGAGAAATCTTTAGTGCTATCCGGCCAGAACAGCCATCACTTTTCTATTGATGATATCAAGGGTGGTGTACGTAAACTTTCAACAACCGAAATTAAGCTGCTTAATATTGTTGAGTATATCTATCAGGGCTTTGTACATATTCTGCCGCAAGGGCTTGATCATATTCTCTTTGTGCTCGCGCTATTTTTATTAGCCACTAAGACATCAACACTGCTCTGGCAGGTAAGTGCCTTTACTCTTGCCCATACCATTACGCTAGCTTTGGGTATATTTGGTATTATCAACCTACCCAGCAGCATTGTAGAGCCGCTTATTGCCTTATCAATTGCTTACGTGGCTATTGAGAATATTTTTTATCACAAACTAACAAAGTGGCGCTTACCCATTATCTTTGCTTTTGGTTTACTGCACGGTTTAGGGTTTGCAGCAGTACTTGTTGAACTGGGCTTACCCAAGAGTGAGTATGTCAGTAGCTTAATTTCATTTAATATTGGCGTTGAGTTGGGTCAAATAACGGTCGTTGCCTTAGCTTTATTAGCGACGCGCTGGTTTGCTAAAAAACCTCAATATAGACAATACGTGGTGATACCGTTAAGTGCGCTTATCGCCGTTATCGCTATTTATTGGTTTATCGAAAGAACCTTTTAATACACAACACAGGTCATCTCGTCGTTTAACATCGAGTAGTCAAATGAACAACGGCCTTAAACCTACTTTACCGAGATTTAAGGCCGTTGCCGTATAAACTAAATGATAATGACTCTATTAATTACTCAGGTTCATAATCCAAGTTAGCTGACAGCCAACGCTCTGCTTGTGGCAATGTCATCCCTTTTCGAGTCGCATAATTAATCACTTGGTCTTTAGCGACTTTAGCGACCGCAAAGTATTTTGATTCTGGGTGAGCAAAGTACCAACCACTAACCGCGGCTCCAGGCCACATGGCAAAACTTGAGGTTAGTTCCATGCCGATATTTTCTTCAACATTGAGTAGTTCCCACAACAAACCTTTTTCGGTATGCTCTGGACAGGCAGGATAACCCGGCGCAGGTCTGATACCTTGATATTTTTCACGAATTAAATCGTCATTAGCAAGCGACTCTTCAGGAGCATACCCCCAGTATTCTTTGCGAATTTTTTCATGGAGATATTCAGCACTCGCTTCTGCTAATCGGTCGGCAACAGCTTTAACTAAAATACTATTGTAGTCATCATGTTGAGCGGTGAACTCCTTCACTAGGTCATCACAACCATAACCTGCAGATACCGCGAAAGCACCAACATAATCTTTAATACCTGAGGTTTTATCCGCGATATAATCAGCCAAACAACGGTTAAACTGCCCTGCTGGTTTTTTACTTTGTTGACGTAATTGATGCAATTTCATCAATTGCTTATCTCGGTTTTCATCTGCAAACAATATTAAATCATCTTGTTGACGATGAGCTGGAAACAGACCAAAAACCGCTTTTGCCGTTAACTTTTTACTGTTAATAATATCGTCTAATAAAGCATTAGCATCATTAAATAGATTAGTTGCCTCTTCGCCGACCACTTCGTGTCGTAAAATAAGCGGATATTTGCCTGATAATTGCCAAGTCATGAAAAATGGCGTCCAATCGATGTAGTTTCGAATGACATTTAAATCAAGATTATCAAGTACCGTAATACCAAGTTTATTGGGTATTTTAGGGGTATAGTTTTCAAAACTTATCGGCGCAGCATTGGCGCGTGCATCTTCTAATGATATTAAGCTTGAACGTGGTCCTTTTTTATAATGACGCTCACGTACCCGCACATATTCATCATCTTGACGCGCTAAAAATGCCGCACGTTTCTCACTATCATCTGAAAGTAAGGTACTAACGACTGAAACTGAACGCGACGCATTTGGCACGTATATCACCGGATGTTGATATTGTTGTTCTATTTTAACGGCGGTATGAGCTTTTGATGTTGTCGCGCCACCAATAAGTAACGGCAAGTCAAAATTAAGACGTTTCATTTCTTTAGCAACATGCACCATTTCATCAAGTGACGGTGTTATCAAACCTGACAATCCAATCACATCGACCTTTTCGGCTTTCGCCACACGCAAGATATCATCACAAGAAACCATGACACCTAAATCAATAATTTCGTAGTTGTTACATTGTAAAACAACACCGACTATATTTTTACCAATATCGTGGACATCACCTTTTACCGTTGCCAGTAATATTTTACCGTTTGATTTTATTTCAGTTTTTTCAGCTTCAATAAATGGATTTAAATGAGCAACAGCTTGTTTCATCACTCGGGCTGATTTTACCACTTGTGGCAGAAACATTTCGCCAGCACCAAATAAATCGCCAACGGTATTCATACCATCCATTAATGGTCCTTCAATAACATCAAGAGGTCGTTCAGCCACTAGCCTTGCTGCTTCAGTATCTTCGACAATAAATTCATTAATGCCTTTAACCAAAGAGTATTCTAAACGCTCTTTAATCGGTAGCTCACGCCAGGTTAAATCAGCCTTATTATTTTTGCTCCCCGCTTGCCCGCGATAAGACTCAGCCACATCAAGTAAGCGTTCTGTTGCGTCGTCATCGCTATTTTGTATGACATCTTCAACAGCAAGACGGAGATCGTCAGGAATATCTGAATAAATAGCTAACTGACCTGCATTTACAATGCCCATGTCCATACCATTTTTTATTGCGTGATATAAAAACACCGCATGAATCGCTTCACGTACTGGGTTATTACCACGAAATGAAAATGACACGTTAGAAACACCGCCCGAAATCATCGCATGAGGTAGGTTTTCTTTTATATCGGCAACCGCTTCAATAAAATCTACCGCATAGTTATTATGCTCTTCGATACCGGTTGCGACCGCAAAAATATTGGGATCAAAGATAATGTCTTCTGCAGGAAAGCCTATTTCATTGACTAAAATTTCATAAGCACGTTTACATATTTCATACTTACGTACCCGTGTGTCTGCTTGACCTTGTTCGTCGAAGGCCATAACAATAACAGCCGCACCATAACGGCGTAGAAGTTCAGCTTGTTTACGGAAGTTTTCCTCGCCCTCTTTCAAGCTGATTGAGTTAACAACCCCCTTGCCCTGAATACATTTCAAGCCTTCTTCTAAAATATCCCATTTAGAAGAATCAAGCATAATAGGCACTTTCGCGATATCTGGCTCACCAGCAATTAAATTCAAATAACGGATCATCGCCGCTTTTGAATCAAGCATGCCTTCATCCATATTTATATCTATAATTTGCGCGCCATTGGCAACTTGTTGCAGGGCAACAGCGACGGCTTGTTCGTAATTTTCTTCGGTAATTAAGCGCTTAAATACAGCAGAGCCAGTAACATTAGTTCGTTCGCCAACGTTAACAAATAATGAACTTTCCTCTATGGTTAACGCTTCAAGCCCGGACAAACGACAAGCAATTTTCCTGGCGCTAATTTCCCTAGGTTTTACATTGGCAACCGCATCCGCCATACCTTTTATATGCGCTGGCGTTGTACCACAACAGCCACCAATAATGTTAAGGAATCCCGATTCAGCCCACTCATTGACATGAACATTCATATCTTCGACGCTGAAATCGTATTCACCAAAGGCATTAGGCAAACCTGCATTAGGATGAGCTGAAACAGCAAAGTCTGATATTCGACTCAATTCTGCCACATATTGTCTTAGTTCAACCGGACCTAATGCACAGTTCAAACCAAATGAAATAGGTTTTGCGTGGCGCAATGAATTATAAAAAGCTTCGGTGGTTTGTCCTGACAATGTTCTGCCTGATGCATCAGTAATGGTACCCGAGACCATTACAGGTAAACGTAACTGTAATTCATCAAAAACAGTTTCAACCGCAAAAATAGCCGCTTTAGCATTTAAGGTATCAAAGATAGTCTCAATAAGAATAATATCTGAGCCACCTTCAATCAGTGCTTTCGTTGATTCTATGTAGGCATCTTTTAATTGATCAAAAGTCACATTTCGATAAGCAGGATCGTTAACATCGGGTGAAATAGAACATGTTCTGTTCGTTGGCCCTAAAACGCCGGCAACAAACCTTGGTTTATCAGGGTTTTTAGCGGTGAATTCATCCGCTGCTGCACGGGCTATTTGTGCCGCCGCTAAATTGATTGCCGCACTGTACGACTGCATATCGTAATCTGCCATCGCAATCGTGGTGGCATTAAAAGTATTCGTTTCAATAATATCAGCACCCGCTTCAAGGTATTCATAGTGAATAGCTTTAATTACCTCGGGTTGTGTAAGCACTAACATATCATTATTGCCTTTGACATCAAGATGCCAATCAGCAAACTGTTCACCTCGGTAATCTTGTTCTTCAAATTTATAGGCTTGGATCATCGTCCCCATAGCACCATCTAAAATAAGAATTCTTTTTTGTATTTGTTGCTCAAGACGACTAAATGATGCTGATTTTTTCATACGATTTCTCTACTTTTACTTTCAAACTTAATTTAATGACTAGATATATCCGACACTGTTTATATTTCTGCGTCTGGGTGTATTGCTTTAATATTTGTTGCATCTAGCTTGTACGGTGTGATCTGATAAACATAATAGTTTAACCAATTAGTAAATAATAAACTGGCATGACTACGCCATGAACTGTGTGGCACTTTTGTTATGTCATCATCAATATAATAATTATTGGGCATAACTGCATTAACATCAGCCTTAAGATCACGTTGAAACTCTTCATCTAGCGTGGTTGAGTCATATTCTGGATGTCCGGTTAAATAGACTTGTTGTTTATTTTTGCTCGCGACCACATAAACGCCTGCTTGTGGAGATTCAGCTATAATTTTTAATTCAGGAATTGATAGGTAATCAGACTTATCAATATATCCAAATCGTGAGTGTGGGACATTAAAAAATTCTTCAAAGCCGCGGGTAAGCTGTTCTTTTTGGTCGATGGGGCTATGCTGAAAAACACCAGATAATTTTTCTTTTCTTAAATGTCGTCGCAATCCATAGTGATGATATAGAGCGGCATGAGCAGCCCAACAAGAAAACATTGTTGAGGTGACATTTTCTTCAGCCCAATCAAATATTTCACAAATTTTATCCCAAAAAGTTACTTTCTCGTATTCCATTAACGCCAATGGTGCACCGGTTATAATTAAGCCATCGTATTGAGTATTTTTAATGTCATCAAAGAGGCGGTAAAAATTATCTAAGTGCTCTTTCGGCGTATGTTTCGATTCATTGGCGTGAATACGCACAAAATCGACATTTATTTGTAAAGGTGTATTAGACAATACCCGTAATATTTGAACTTCTGTTTCAATTTTATTAGGCATTAGATTGAGAATAGCGACTTTCATTGGGCGAATTTCTTGACTTGCCGCTCTACGCTCAGACATTACAAAAATATTTTCTTCACCTAAAATAGACAAAGCAGGTAATAAATCTGGAATTTTAATGGGCATAGCGTTTACCTAATCAAATAATGTCAAACAAGCATGAACACTTCGTTCTCTACTTTCATTTATTAACTTATATTCTGGCTACCAATCAACATACAGGTTTCGACTAACTCAAGCACTACGAATGATAACGGATATATAAATATTATCATTTTATGGTACGTGGATTTTTAGCTATGTCAACATCTAAACGTATAGACGTCTATAATGTTTTTTACGTTAATATTATTTGTCATCTATAACCCTAGCGAGTAAATATTGGTGGAACTAGCCTAATAGAGTGCTACGTAGATAAACGGGGGGTATTGGGCAGTAAAGATGCTTAGGTAAAATACTATATAGCACATTAAATAACGATAGCATAAGAGAGCAAAGTCACTAATTAGATATAAAAAAGCCACTGTAAATACAGTGGCTTAATAATTGTTTAAACTTTTATGTTTAATGTGTAATGTGTAATGTTTATTCTACAGCTTCTTCTTCTTTAGCTGGTTTTTCACTTGCTCTTACACTTTTAATTAACAGTAAGTCGCGTAAACGCTTATCAAGTTCTTTTGCCATTTCAGGTTTTTCTGCTAAAGATTTAGCCGCATTTGCTTTACCTTGGCCAATACGATCGCCATTGTAGCTATACCAAGAACCGGCTTTTTCAACCATGTTATGCAAAACGCCTAAATCAATTAATTCACCTAAGCTGTTAATACCTTCGCCATATAAAATCTGAAATTCTGCTTGTTTAAAAGGAGGCGCTATTTTGTTTTTAACCACTTTTACGCGGGTTTCGTTACCAATAATTTCGTCGCCTGCTTTTACAGCACCGATACGTCGAATATCTAAACGAACAGAAGCATAAAACTTAAGTGCATTACCACCCGTTGTGGTTTCAGGAGAACCAAACATTACACCAATTTTCATACGAATTTGGTTAATGAAAATAATCATGGTATTAGATTTTTTCAAGTTACCTGTCAACTTACGCATTGCTTGTGAAAGCATACGGGCTTGTAATCCCATATGAGAGTCACCCATATCGCCTTCAATTTCTGCTTTTGGTGTAAGTGCAGCAACAGAATCGACAACAATAACGTCTATAGCACCTGAACGCGTTAGCATGTCACAAATTTCCAATGCTTGCTCACCGGTATCAGGCTGAGAAACAAGTAATTCGTTAATGTTAACACCTAACTTTTCAGCATAAATAGGGTCAAGTGCATGCTCAGCATCAACAAAGGCACAAACTTTACCGTTACGCTGAGCTTCAGCAATAACTTCAAGCGTTAACGTTGTTTTACCACTTGATTCAGGACCATAAATTTCAACAACACGCCCAAGTGGCAAACCACCCGCACCGAGTGCAACATCAAGCGCCAATGAACCTGTAGAAATGGTTTCAACATCCATGGTGTTATTATCACCAAGCTTCATAATTGAGCCTTTACCAAATTGTCTTTCAATTTGACTTAATGCTGCTGCTAATGCTTTTTCTTTATCGTCTTTCATGTTTGTTCCGCCGATGTTGCTAAGATTTCGTTTTGATGAAGCAAGTATACTGTATGACCGTACAGTATCAAGCTTTTTTACAACTATTTTAATTATATTATCAAAAACAAAACAAGGTGACTTATAAGTTATTGATAAAAAAAAGAATAACAAGCACCGATAACTTTTAACTATTACTCATCAAAAAGTTACTATTTATATTATCACGGTAAAATCCTTGCCTAAACTTTATCGTATTCAGTAAAAATTTTAGTTAAATAAATAGAGTCTAAATTTGCCAGTTATGACATAATTGCCACCTTACTCTTTCATTGAACTTATGAGTTACCGCATAGAAATGACCACAGCAAACTTAGACTTATCCTCACACACCCCTATGATGCGCCAGTACTTAACCATTAAAGCTGAGTTCCCTCATATTTTAATTTTTTATCGCATGGGTGACTTTTACGAGTTATTTTTTGATGATGCGAAAAAAGCATCTGATTTGCTCGATATTTCATTAACCGCTCGCGGCAAGACAGGTGGCAATGCAATACCTATGGCAGGCGTTCCCTATCATGCGGTGGAAAATTATCTAGCAAAATTAGTACAACTGGGTGAATCTGTTGCTATTTGTGAACAAATTGGTGACCCAGCAACCAGTAAAGGCCCTGTTGAACGTAAAGTTGTTAGAGTTATTACCCCAGGTACGGTGAGTGATGAAGCATTATTACTTGATAAGCATGACAATCTAATTGTTGCGGTAAGTGAAGGTAATAATAAGTCATCGCAACGCTTTGGGCTGTCTTATCTTGATATGACCAGTGGTCGCTTTGTACTGACTGAGCCAAATACCATTGAACAGTTACAAGCTGAACTACAGCGTTTATCTCCTGCTGAATTACTCTACAGTGAATCGTTCTCAGTGCCAGGGTTACTAAAAGGCTATCAAGGATTAAGAAGAAGACCTGAATGGGAGTTTGATTTAGACACAGCTACTAATTTACTAAATACACAATTTGGCACTAAAGAACTTTCTGGCTTTGGTGTTGGTGATAAATCATTAGGCTTAATGGCCGCTGGTTGTTTATTTCAATATGTAAAAGAATGTCAACGCAGTGCGCTTCCTCACATTCGAGCCATTATTTGTGAGTCTTCTGCTTCTGGTGTCATTTTAGATGCGGCAACTCGTCGTAATTTAGAACTCACGCAAAACTTACAAGGTGGCTTTGAAAATACCCTAGCATCGGTATTAGATAAGTCAGCGACACCAATGGGTTCTAGATTACTAAAACGTTGGTTACATTTTCCTTTACGTGATTTAAACATATTAACTGCACGTCAAAATGCAATTAGTGAACTATTGTCACAAGATTTAACGACTGAATTATTTAGCCAACTTAAATCTTTTGGTGATATTGAGCGTATTGTTTCTCGCATTGCCTTACGCTCTGCGCGTCCAAGAGATTTTGCTCGTTTACGTAATGCTTTAAATCAATTGCCTGAACTTCAGCAACATTTACAAACTTGTCAGCAAGCACATATCACTGAATTAGCGTCAAAAAGCTTTCCAATACCCGACTTACACGACTTATTACAGCATGCTTTAGTTGAAAACCCACCCGTTCTTATCCGTGATGGTGGCGTTATTGCCAAAGGCTATCATGAAGAACTTGATGTCTTACGTGACTTAAGTGATGGAGCAACTGAATTTCTTGCCCAACTCGAAGCGCGTGAAAAAGAACGTACCGGTATTAGTTCCTTAAAAGTAGGCTATAACAGGGTTCATGGCTTCTTTATTGAAATGAGTCGTACTGCCGCGAACGATGTACCTGATGATTATATTCGCCGACAAACCTTAAAAAATAACGAACGTTTTATTACCAATGAACTAAAGCAACACGAAGAAAAAGTGCTTAGCGCACAGAGTAAGTTTCTCGCCTTAGAAAAACGTTTATATGATGAATTGTTCGATTTAGTGTTACCTGATTTAGAAAAACTGCAATTACTTGCTCAAGCTGTCGCAGAACTAGACGTTTTAAATACCTTTGCAGAACGCGCAGAAAGCCTAAATTATGTTAAACCAAGTCTAAGCCAAAATGACGGTATTGAGATTAAAGCCGGTCGTCATCCTGTCGTTGAGTTAATGACTAGTGAGCCCTTTATTGCTAATCCTGTTACCTTAAATAATGAACGTAAGATGTTGATCATTACGGGTCCTAATATGGGCGGTAAATCAACCTATATGCGTCAAACAGCGCTCATTGTTTTATTGGCTCATATTGGTTGCTATGTCCCTGCTGATGCGGCAAACATTAGTATGGTTGATCGAATATTTACCCGTATTGGCGCTTCTGACGACCTAGCGAGTGGTCGTTCAACCTTTATGGTTGAAATGACAGAAACCGCAAACATTCTCCATAATGCAACAGAAAAAAGTTTAGTGTTACTTGATGAAATAGGCAGAGGAACCAGTACTTATGACGGTTTATCTCTTGCTTGGGCTTGCGCTGAAATGCTGGCGATTAAAACTAAAGCCTTTACTTTATTCGCTAGTCATTATTTTGAGCTAACCCTGTTAGCCGATCAGATACCAAGCTTGGTTAATGTTCATTTAGATGCGGTTGAGCATGGTGATACCATCGTCTTTATGCATACCGTTCAAGAAGGCGCTGCAAGTAAGAGCTTTGGCTTACAGGTTGCACAACTTGCCGGTGTGCCTAAGACCGTTATTCAACGGGCTAAACAACGCTTGGCTGAACTGGAAAGACAACAAGCTCCTTCTGTTATCAATGTCGAACAACAACCCTTTGAGCAACTTTCATTTATTGATAACACTCACCCCGTACTCGAGTCATTGTCATCAATTGATGTAAACGATTTAACCCCCAAACAAGCATTAGATTTATTATTTGAGTTTAAAAGTAAAATGTAGCCCTTAATAATAAGTAAAAAAAACCAGCAATTGCTGGTTTTTTGTTTTATCGAAGCTAAAATATCTACGCTTGAAACAAGGCTTCAATCGATAAGTCTTGTTGACTTAAAATATCACGTAAACGCTTAAGCGCTTCAACTTGAATTTGACGAACACGTTCACGTGTTAAACCAATTTCTACGCCAACATCTTCTAATGTTGCCGCTTCATATCCTAATAAGCCAAAACGACGGGCAAGTACTTCACGTTGCTTAGAGTTAAGTTCGTTTAACCAGTGAATAATATTATTTTTAATGTCAGATGTTTGCAAGCTACCTTCTGGACCACCACTTTTATCATCCGGGATAACATCAAGTAATACTTTATCGTTTTCACCACCGAAGGGTGAATCGACTGAGGTCATACGTTCATTTAGACGCAGCATTTTAGTGACATTAGCGACTGGCACATCAAGCGCTTCAGCAATATCTTCAGCGGTAGGTTCGTGATCAAGCTTTTGTACTAATTCACGCGAAGTGCGTAAATAAATATTGAGTTCTTTAACGACATGGATAGGGAGACGAATAGTGCGTGTTTGATTCATAATGGCACGTTCGATCGTTTGACGTATCCACCATGTTGCATAAGTTGAAAAACGAAATCCTCGTTCGGGATCAAATTTTTCTACTGCGCGGATCAAGCCTAAATTACCTTCTTCAATAAGGTCAAGTAAGGGTAAACCACGATTATTATAACGACGGGAAATTTTAACAACTAAACGCAGATTACTTTCGATCATCCGTTTTCTTGAGGGTTCATCACCTTTAAGGGCAAGGCGAGAAAAGTACACTTCTTCTTCAGCGCTAAGTAATGGAGAAAATCCAATTTCGCTTAAATATAATTGAGTGGCGTCTAAATTCGATGGTACATCTTCTCTATCTTTAGATGATGATCTAGTTGATTCTTTTTTATCTACACTAGTACTTACCAATTCTTTTTCTATACTCATGCTGTATCTCCCAAGATTTAGCAAAGCCAACTATCAATGATTAAATATGCACACTAACTCCAATTTATTATTATTATTATTTGTTGTTATTTAGACAGGTACTTCATAGGGTTTACTGATTTACCACGAAAGCGAACTTCAAAATGAAGCATGACTCTTTCAGCGTCTGTATCACCCATTTTCGCTATAACCTGACCCGCTTTTACCGACTGTTGTTCTTTCACTAAGATACTATCGTTATGAGCATAAGCACTAAGGTAATCATCATTATGTTTAACAATAATTAGCTGACCGTATCCTCGTAAAGCATCTCCGGCATAAACCACCACGCCATCAGCTGTCGATTTAATCGAGTCACCACGTATACCTGCGATGTTTATTCCTTTGTTACCTTGTTTTGCTGTAGAAAAACCTTCAATAACTTTTCCTTGAGCAGGCCACAACCAATTTCTTATTTTTTGAGAAAAACTTGTGCCATTTGCAGAGGTTTTATTGTTTACTTTTTGCCCTCTTACATTTTTACCATACGCCTGCTTTTTATTTGATGCAACAGGTTTTTTTACCCTTGTTGGTATGTTACTTTTCGGCTTTTCATTGCGCGCTATATTACTAGTGGCTTGGCTCGAATTTTTAACTAAAAATAATTTTTGTCCAGGGAATATTTTGTAAGGAGATACCAGATTATTAAAAGTGGCTAAGCTACTAATATCAACATTAGCTCGCCAAGCAATAGAATATAAGGTTTCACCTTTTTTAACGATGTACTCGCGACCTTTTAAGCTATTTTTAACACGCTTACTTAATGGAACTGAGCCTTGAACATCAACAACGGGGGCCGGTTTATGGTTAGAAGAACAACTTACCACAGACAAACTAAGCACTAAAAAAACCACATAAGTGATTTTTTTAGTGCTTAATAGAGCATAATTTTCACGATTTAAAATCAAAAAACCATCCTAGTGTCGTCTGTATTGATTTAACGAAAAACAAAATAGGCCACAATAATAAGCGCAACAATTAGCCAACCCAGTATATCTACCCATTGTCTTATCTTTTGTTCCATGGCGGCCCCTCCCCAGCGAATAATACCGGCAACCAAGAAAAATCGCATTCCACGACCAATTGCTGAAGCAATTAAAAACGGCAGAAAAGCCATATGTAAGAAGCCAGCACTGACTGTGAATAATTTATAAGGGATCGGTGAAAATCCAGCAATAAAGACGACCCAAACACCCCACTGCTGAAACCACAGCACAACGGCGTCAAAAGCGTCTTGCTTACCCATAGCGGTAATTGCCGGTTGTATCCAAGGTTCAAACATATAATAACCGAGTAAATAACCAACAGAGCCTCCCAAAATTGAAGCTATCGTTGTTAATGTGGCGTAAGACCATGCTTTGTGTGGTTTAGCCAGCACCATGGGTGCTAGAAGCACATCAGGGGGAATAGGGAAAAATATAGATTCAGCAAAAGTTAATAGTGCCAACATTCTTGGCGCAAATTTATGTTCAGCAAAACGAAGTGTCCATTCATACATTTTTGAAAAAATTTTCAATTAAATCATACCTTTTTTTCAGATAATAAAGAGTGAGTAATATTGTTTAGTTTATTTATGCAAAGACTGCAATACTCTGCAGCTAATTTAGGGCTATGGCATTAACGTACCGGCACAATTTTTTATATTAAGCGATGAAAAATTAAATTAACGCCCCGGGCACAAGCGGTACAAATTTAACCATTTCAACTTGTTGTTCTTTGTACTCATCGCCATGACGAGTAATAACTTTCAGTATTTGCGTATCTGTGCCAACAGGTATCACTAAGCGCCCACCATCAGCTAACTGTTCCAGTAATGCCTTAGGCACTTCGGTTGGCGCTGCAGTAACAATAATCGCTTGAAAGGGAGACTTACTACTCCATCCTTGCCAGCCATCACCGTGCTTCATTGAGACGTTATTTAAATCTATTGATTGCAAGCGACGTTTCGCCTGCCATTGTAATGCCTTAATACGCTCGACCGAAAAAACTTTAGCGACCAATTGTGTAAGGATGGATGTTTGATAACCAGACCCTGTCCCTATTTCTAGAATGCTGTCAGGGACACCGTCCGCTAATAATAATTCTGACATTTTTGCCACTATATAAGGTTGAGAAATAGTTTGTCCCTGCCCAATAGGCAAAGCCGTATTGTCGTATGCTTTATGCGCTAAGATTTCAGGAACAAAAATATGACGAGGTGATTGAGCAATCGCTTGCAACACCCGCTGATCACGTATCCCTTCTGCGTATAATTTTTGCGCTAATAGCTCGCCGCTACGACGTGATTTACCGCTCACATTGCTCCCTACCCTTACATTCATAACCTGCTCTTTTTATTTTTTTTATTTTAAAATTAACATGTGATTTATCTAAAATTTAGCAATAACTCAACGGTAACTTAAATGATTAAGTCGCCGACCCAACGAGTGATCGATGCCAAACTATCATGGGCGGTCATATCAACAGTTAACGGGGTTATCGATGCATAACCATTGGCAATAGCATGAAAGTCTGTACCTTCGCCACAGTCTTGCTCTTGGCCTAATCGACCGTACCAATATATATCACGTTGCCATGGGTCTTGCGTTTTTTCCATCATTTCTGCTTTATGACGATTACCCAAGCGTGTCACCTTGACACCTTTTAATTCACTAAGCGGAATATCAGGGACATTAATATTGATAATTTGATCGACAGCTAATGGGTGAGATTGTAAACGTTGAATAAATTTTGCCGTAACCACGGCAGCTGTTTGGTAATTTTGTTCACTTTGACCCACTAAGGAAACAGCGATTGCTGGCATTCCCATATGGCGCCCTTCTGTTGCCGCCGCTACCGTACCTGAATATAAGGTATCATCGCCTAGGTTTGCGCCACAGTTAATACCGGCAACAACCAAATCAGGTGTAACCAGCTGACTGATACCAAGATGAACTGAATCGGTTGGCGTGCCGTTCACTGAAATGAAACCGTTGTCTAACGTTTGAATGCGTAGCGGGTTCATTAGCGTTAAAGAGTTACTGGCACCACTACAGTTTCTATCGGGTGCGACTACCGTTACCTCAGCCATTTTTACTAATTCGTCGTATAAAATTTTAATGCCTAAAGCATGAACACCGTCATCGTTACTGAGTAATATTTTCATTAGTTTACCGCTCGCTCTGTCATATCTTGATAACTGATTAATTCACGCAAAATGGTGGTTGCATAACAACCAGAAGGCAAAAAGAAGCTCAATGTTATGGTGTCATCAACCGACTTTATACTGCCTTCAGTTAACGACAACCTAATTCTACGTCGTTCTTGCTTTAAACCAAACTTAGCTAAACCTTGGCAAAAGTCAGCGTAACCATCGGCAACCTGCTGCTCTAGCTGTTGAGATTCACCTTGCGACATTAATTCGCCAGCGCCCCACAGCGCAGCCGTTAGGTCGATATCTTTTTCTTGAAAGCGTTGACGAATGGTTGCGTCAATTTCATCAGCCAAAAATACCGACTGTGTACCGCTTAACATAAAAACATCACCCGTTTGTAAAGATTCAAACAGATTTTTTTCAATACGAGTACTGATTATTTGATTAAATATTTCTGAGCGAGCCGCCGATAAATACAGGCCTCGTTTCTTTTTATCTTTTACTTTCTTACCTTGAAATAACTCCAACGCTCTTTCAAGGTTGCCGCCATTAATACCAAAGCGTTGTTCACCAAAGTAGTTAGGCACACCAAATTGGCTAACCGCAGCCCAGCGGCGTAAGACATCATCGGTATTACTGACATTACGTAACACTAATTCGAAGCGATTACCTGACAACGCACCGATGCGTAATTTTTTGTTATGACGTTGTTGGGAAAGAACTTCAACACCTTCAATGGCCAAGTCACTTAAATCATAAATCGCTTTGCCTGGTAGGTGAATACCGAACCACTGCTCGGTAACAGCAAATCTGTCTTTTAAGCCGGCATAAGATACTAAGCCTTCTTTTACCTTAAAGTATTTAGCCAACTCTCGGGCAACAACCAGCGTATTGGCGCCAGTTTTTCTCAGGTGAATAAATAAATGTTCGCCTTCGCCGCAAGGTTCAAAAGGTAATTTTTCAAAGACCTTAAAATCAGACATTTCACTACGAAGTTGGCCAGTTGCATTAGGTTGGGTATATAAATATTGTAATGACTTGCTCATTTTATTGATTATTCTCTATAACGGCTGCAGAAGATTTTGTTAGTAAAACCACAGCGTGAACAGCCACACCTTCTTTACGACCTGCATAACCTAACTTTTCAGTCGTGGTTGCTTTTACATTAACTTGATCTAGCTCTGCTTGTAAGTCTTTACTTAAGCAAGTACGCATCGCCAATAAATGTGGTGCTATTTTAGGGGCTTGTGCAACGATAGTAATATCGGCATTACCGAGTTGATAGCCTTTTTCAATCATTAAACCGACCACATGCTTTAATAAAATTCGACTATCGATATTTTCATACTGACCATCTGTATCGGGAAAGTGATTACCAATATCGGCTAAGCAAAGCGCACCCAATATTGCGTCACACAAAGCGTGAATAGCAACATCACCATCCGAGTGAGCAATAAAGCCTTGCGGATAATCTATTTCTACACCGGCTAAAACAATAGGGCCTTTGCCACCAAATTTGTGTACATCAAAGCCGTGACCTATTCTCATGGTGTTTCCTGTAATGTTGGTTTTTGTTGCTGTTGTTTTTGCTTAGCTAAGAAAAAAGCGGCTAAAGCGAGATCATCTGGATGAGTAATTTTTATATTTTCACTGCTTGCCGAAACTAACAGACTAGGTAAATTAGCCCGTTCAATTGCTGATGATTCATCAGTGAGTTCAGCTCCCTGATTAAGGCCATTAATAATCGCTGCTTTTAATTCTCGCACGGGAAACATTTGTGGTGTTAGCGCGTGCCATAAATGCTCTCGCGCTACCGTTGATAAAACTTGCTGACCATTTAACGTACTCAAAACCGATCGTTTCATGGTGTCTCGCACCGGTGCAGCTAATAATCCGCCCACTTCTTTTGCTAGGCAACGAGCAATTAACGTTGAAATATCATCATGAGTAACACAAGGTCTCGCGGCATCATGCACTAAGACCCAAGAATGGTGCTCAGGGTCAATCGCTGTTAATCCAGCCAGAACTGAGTCAACTCGTTCTTTGCCACCAATAACCGTTTCAACCTGAGCATTATTGATCAATGAAGTTTGTGGGTAATATTCATCATTTGCACTAAGCGCGATAATGACTTTATTTATCGACGGATGACTTAACAGGCGTTCAATGGTGTGTTCTAAAATCGTTTTATTATCAATAGTTAAATATTGCTTAGGGCAATTTGCTTGCATACGTTTACCTGCACCAGCGGCAGGGACAACAGCAATAAATTGTTGAGTGAGCTCTGTTGGATTAATTAGCATAACGTTATTATTCCGGGTCTATTTGCATGGTGTTTTTTTCAGAGGGTATTAAACGAAAGAATGTTTCGTTTTCTTTTATCATCCCTAACTCATTTCGAGCGCGCTCTTCAATAGCTTCGACGCCTGATTTCAAATCGTCGGTATCAGCATATAATAATTTATTACGTTGTTTGAGCTTGTCATTGTCTGCTACTTGACGTTGAACTTCTTGTTCCAAAGCTAGATAGTCAGGCACACTATTTTTCCCGAACCATAATCGGTATTGTAATAACATCAAAAAAACCAGTAATAGTACGGTTATAGCGCGCATAAAAACCTAATGTAAAGCCTAAAATTTAGTCAGAGAAGTACCAGTACGGTTGCCATTATAAATGGGTGTTTGCTGGTGTAAACATTATTAACGCATTTATAATTTTTAAAAATTAAATTGCTAACGATTGCTTAAAGTTACGCCAGTTAATGGCACAAGATAATAACAACTCACGCAAACTCGGTGTTAAAGGGTTTGCTCGATGGGCATTTAACCAACAATGGCCACTACAAGCTGCCGTCATCACTTTCTTATTCGGTTTGAGTAACTGCCCTATTGCCTGGTTTTGTTCAAGCTCGGTTAAAGAGAACCAACCATGAAGATTGGTTCGAAAACGCTGTTGCTCAAGATCAATTCTGTCAATAGAGTCTAATAATATCGTGGAATCTTTGGCAATAGGCACCACTAGGCCATGATGCAACGTTGCCGATAAATACCACTGTTTTACTGACTCGCTGTCTTGACCATTTAATGGCATCTGTACACCTTGTTTAGCTGACCAAGTTGCATTTTGCACATCAAGCTTTAGGGGTGTTTGCACCTGTAACATGGAATTTGCCGTACGCTTGATATAATGAGGTAAACTTTTTAATCGCCCTTGCATCAATGAGGCTGATAAAAGAGGATCTATACTCAACTGCCCCAACTCTCTTTCATATAGCGCATTACAAAGCTCAGCAAAATCAGCTGATTGATAGTCTCTTTGCCATATTGAGGTTTGTTCATTCATGAATAATTGAGTGCTTTTTAATACGTTACTGGGTAGAATTCAACCTGAAGTTTAAGCATAACCTATTGGGTGAAAAAGATAAAATAAAGCGATAGTCTTTATTTATGGCTATTACCATGCATATTATTAGCTTTATCGCCCTTAACATTAACCAATAGCGCTATGCTGTTAATTGAACTCCACATAACCTAACACCGAAAACTCATGGAAAATATATGTTTGAAAAAGTAGCAAGTGAAAGCCCCGTAGCAGAAAAAACACTCTCTCTAGCACCAACCGATTTATTACGACAAGAAATAGATCAGGTCAGTTATATTTATAATATCATTGTTGATTTTTTTGCTAATTATACCTTCCAATTAATTGGCGCCTTCATCATTTTCGCGCTCGGTTATATCGTCGCAGGCAAAATATCCAATGTTGTATTGAGACTATGTACAAAACATAAACTTGATATCACCTTAAGTCAGTTTTTGGCCAGTACCACCAAAATGCTTATCGTCATTATGATAACCGTTATCTCGCTAAGTAAATTAGGCATTAGTGTTACGCCATTTATAGCTGCCATTGGTGCTATTTCTCTTGGCGCAGGTTTAGCCTTACAAGGTTTATTAGCTAACTATGCCGCTGGTTTTAATATTATTATTATTCGCCCCTTCGTGGTTGGTGATACCATAACGGTGCGCGGTGTTACCGGCATAGTCAAAGAAGTTCTTCTGGCTTATACCATAATTCATGACCAAGACAGTGTTGCGATCACCATACCGAACAAACATATTGTTGGCGAGATATTACACAATTCTAAACATGACTCATTATTAGAGTTAACGGTGGGTATCGCCTATAAAGAAGACCCATTACAAGTGGTTACTATTTTAGAAAAAACGATAGATGAACTCAATATCGTTGGAGAATCACGCGAACCACAAATTGGTATTAGCGAGTTTGCTGACAGCTCTATCAATATTTCGATACGCTTATGGACACCTACGGCTAATTATTATGATGCTAAATTTAAAGCCTACAAAGCAATTTACTTAGCCCTGAAAGAAAACAATATCGAGATCCCGTTCCCACAACGCGATGTTCATTTAATCTCACAAGCTTAGTATAATTGTTGAATAAGTCTGACTTTTCACCATAAATTCAACGCATAAAAAAACCACTCATTGAGTGGTTTTTTTTCGAGGAAAATCGTAAATCCGGATAATGTTCGAAACTATCACTCGTTAAATGATGATTGAGTCTTAATGGACATTCTTGCCACAAACATGACCTAATGCAGAAATAAAAAAGCAGCCATTAGGGGACTGTAGGATGTCTGAGCTATTTGCTATTTTCTTTTGCTATTCTTTCTAGGTAGTTCTTTTTCATTTCATTCAATCCATCGATAAATTCTTGAGATTTATACCCATTTTTTTTAGCTTTTTCAAGCCATGAATGAGCAAGATTAAACTCAATATCCCCTCTTTTGTCACTCCACCGATGAGCATACATTTTACCTAGCCAGTACATCGCAGAAGAATCATTCTCTTTAGCTGCTCGTTCTAGAAGATTTTTTGATTTTTCTGAAAATGTATCAAGCACAAAGAGAAATATTCCATAAACTCTAATAGCTAGTACATCATTCTCTTTAATTGATTGTTCATACCAATATACAGCTAGTTTTTCATTTTTACTTTTTTCTGCATCATCATCCGCGTCTACAGCTCTATTTGCATAATTATTGGCCGTAAGGAGTTGCGCTTTTATATGACCACTATTAGCCGCTCCAAGAAGCCAAGTAAGAGCAACATCACTATTCTTTTCCCGCATTGTTCCTGTTTGATACATGGAACCAATAGTAAATCGTGCTCCAGCATGTCCTGCTTGTCCTGCTTTAGTTATAAAACTAAACGCTTCACGAAGGCTATTATCTAATTTAGGCCGATTGTTCTTGGCAAAATGCCAAATTTCATATTGGCTGTCTACATCACCATCAACAGCTTTAGCTTTTAATTTTTGATATGTAATGAGTAAATCAGAGTGACTTGGGTCTTTTATTTCTTTTGATACTGCACCCATGCTTAATAATAAAATGGCGACGTATAATATAGCTTTCATAATTCCCTTATATCCTAACTTCCGCTGTTCATTCTTTACAGACCATAACAATATCAGTTTTTTACGTCAAAATAGTGCAAGAAGTGGAAGTAAAAAACATTAAACTTCAGCTCTAGCTTTCATAAGTTTTAATAAGGATGTATGAAAATCCCTAAAAATAAATTCCCCCCAAATTCTAGAATACACACCAAAGTTAGTATTATCCTGAACGGTTGTAGAGAGAATTAATTCACTCTTCCCATTTTCTAGATGGTTTATTTTATAAAACCCAGTTAAAGGAGAGAAGTAATCACCACCCAATTTGACGTGCTTATCTAAAGAAGTATCAGGAATAGTGTCGGGGTCTATTTCAAAACGGTATGACATTTTCTCGTTAATGCTCCATTCTGTAATAACTTTATTAAATTTCACATTTTTCTCCCAAATACTAGTTCTAACACTACCCACATTAGCTCCTGACATTTTTGCGGAAACAGGGGCTGGGACTCTCATTAACTGTGTAAATGAAAATGGTAATTCATCTTTATCTATATGGTTAACATTGCCAAGTTCACCCCAAACATGTGAAGGTGATGCATCAATTATAATTGTATTTTCAATAGTATAAACATTTGATAGTTGAAGGTAATTTATTTCAACAGGAGCAATTATAAGCGGAATTAATGCGACACAAGATAAAGTACCCGACTTATTCTTGAAGTGTTTTAATCCGTAACCTGCTGTTAAGCCTCCTAGACTGGAAAAGAACATAAATGCAGGTAATGCAATTAATACACAAATACTACCTTCTAATAAAGTTACTATACTTGCTAATAAGAAAACAAATATAGGCTGCCAAGCTATTACAGCCATCTCTCCTGCTGTTAGTTCATCTTTAACTTTATATTCGAAATAGATACGTATAAAGCCAATGACAAATGGCACTATAAACATAAATGAAATGGTAACTAATCCGCCAAAACCATTAAGCTGGTCTAATTCCCAAATAACTCTAATGATAACTCCATAGGCAACACCTAATAAGATACCAACATGCTTTGGTGAAATGTTTTTCATTTTATACTCTATTGATTCTCTGAAAATATATGATGATAATTATGGAGTACGACAGTCCGCTAATCGCTCTAACCTGTTGGTGAGCCCTTGATTACATTGCGATATATTACTGATTTACTCAAGAGTGACATAGAGAGACAGTTAGTTATCTGAAATAAGAAACGATACCTCTCATATTCAGAAGTTAACTATATTGGCTAATAGTCCTCAAAGCCTTTATGTTTTTATGATTTAGTTTTTCATATTGAGAGTGCTTAATAAACTTTGGACCAATCCAACCATCCTCATGCGTAAAAGCCATGCTCCACGCCAGATTTGTTGGGTAAATATGGAAATCTAAGAGCTTACTGTTATTTTCGGGCTTGTTTCTAGTAATGTAAACCACTTGATCGTCATGACCGAAACAATCTTCCATCACAACATATTTAGGTGAATTATGAGTGTTATAAAGATCTAAAGCTTCTTCTCTGTCATGTTCACACTTTAGCAAATCCCACATATAAGTTTTACCGCGTAAAATACCTTTAAAAGATGTCTTCTCAGAATGAAAAATAGAAAGCCACTCATGAGCTATTCTCAAGGCTTTTTCACCTTCAACAATTTCATAGTTTTCAATATCTAATTCTTCAATAAGGTTTATATGCTTCATTTATGGGTACTTTATTCTACTTCCGCTATTCGCTCTAGATAGACATTAACCTTTTCAGTGCATTAACGTCAAATCAGTACCAACTGCGGTCAGTCATTTTCTCCTGTATTGGTGTATGGTTCATTTTTATTCATTAGTGCAGTTAACTTAAAGTAAGCCTCTAACACACTGGAGCTAAGCTTTGGCAATTGAAAACCATCTCCATTATTCATAATGCCGCTAATTAAGCCACCCATAATAACTTGTTTGTTTTTTCAACAATAAACTACACTTAATTTCCCCCCTATTAAGTGTGGTGATTGTTATGCCCAAGCCTCGTTCACAACAAATCAGTTTATCTGATACGCCGTATTATCATATTTGCAGTCAAACCGTTCGCAAAGCCTTTTTATGTGGTATTGATAAAGAAACCGGTATCAGTTATGAGCACAGGCGTCATTGGATTGAACAACGCATTTTTACATTATCTCAGGTGTTTGCTATTGATATTTGTGCTCACGCTGTCATGAATAATCACTTACATTTAGTCCTTCATGTTGATAGTGAAAAAG